>CAMCHA010000045.1 GCA_945874515.1 Asaia bogorensis | reverse complement strand
GCCGAGGAACAGGCGGCTTTGCTTGCGCGCTCTGCCGTGCCGGCGGTGATTTATGTGTCCTGCAACCCGCAGGCGCTGTCGCGGGATTTGCACTTCTTTGCCGATCAGGGCTGGCGGGTGGATGCGGCGACGCCGATTGATCAGTTCTTGTGGTCCGGCCAGCTGGAAGCCGTAATAGCGCTCAGCAGGCCGAGTAAGGGCAAGAAATAAAGTCCTTCACTCTGCCTTGATGCCAAGGCTGCGCACTTCCGGTTCCCAAAAGGCGATTTCGTCCCGCACATAGGCCGCGAATCGCTCAGGCGTGTAGCCGCGCATGGCGGGGGTGCCCATTTCCTCAAAGCGTTGATTGATCGTCGAATCGGATAGCGCCTGTTCGGTTGCTGCTGCCATGCGGTTCACAATCGCCGCCGGCGTACCGCGCGGGGCGAAGAAGCCATACCAGGAATGGGATTTATAGCCGGCGATGCCCGCCTCAGCCGCCGTTGGCACATTGGGCAGCAGGGAAGAACGCTGATCGGTCGCGACAAACAGCACCCGCGCCGTGCCGCCATCCTGAAAGCCCTTCAGGATGGAGGGGATGTCTGAGCAGAATTGAATTTCGCCCGCAGTGAGCGCAGTAAAAACCTGCCCGCCACCGCGATAGGGCACATGAATTGCATCGGTCCCCGTGCGCACACAGAAACTGGCCGAGGCGATATGCCCCGAAGTGCCAATGCCCGAGGAGCCATATTGATACTTCCCAGGCGCAGCCTTCAAGGTCGCGATGAAGTCCGCGGCCGTGGTGGGCGCGAAATTGCGCGTGGTGACGGCAAGCGCGATGGGCACAAAGACGGTCGGCGCCACCGCCACCAGATCGGTCCGTGCATCAAAGGGCACCGGGGCGGGCAGGCCGCGGGCGAGTGCGATGGGTGAAAGCGTGGAGAGCACAAAAACATCGCCATTGGCGGGCTGCTTCGCCACGTAATCCGTGCCGACCACGCCGCCGGCGCCGGGGCGGTTTTCCAACACCACCGGCTGGCCCAGGATTTCCGCCATTTTGGGGGCCAAAAGCCTTGTGGTGATATCCGTCCCGCCCCCGGTGCCGAAGGGGATGATGATGCGGATGGGCCGGCTCGGCCAAGGCGCCTGCGCATAGGCGGGGCAGGCCAGCGGGCTCAGCGCCAGCGGGGCGGCGATCAGGCTACGGCGAGATATTTTGGCCAAGGGGGTATTCCTTCTTGCAGCTTAGCGATTGAAATTTCTTGCTTAATGTGGGGCTTGGCCCAACGACAAAGCGATGTTGCGGCATGCAAGAGGTCTTGCAAAGGGGGGCTTCATCTGGTACGAAACGGGAACAAATCCGCCCTGCCGCATAGTGACCCCGCTTTGCAAGCCCTGATTCATGCACCGCATCTAGTAGTGCTGCTACTGTGGCAAGACTACATCTTGTAGTCAGACCGTAACTTGGGGCATGATCTGGCCTCAGGGGAAGTTCTCAGGGGGTTATCCGTGTTCGACGCAGTTCAACTTGAAGGCCATGGCCAGGTACGCATTGATCGCTCGCGCGATGCGTTGCTGACCGATTTCGGCAAAGCTACACTTGACGATCGTTATTTGCTGCCAGGCGAATCCTACCAGGATTTGTTTGCACGAGTCGCATCCGCTTATGGCGATGATGCGGCACATGCGCAGCGGATTTATGACTATATCTCGCGGCTTTGGTTCATGCCGGCCACACCGGTTCTGTCCAATGGTGGCACCACGCGCGGCTTGCCGATTTCCTGCTTTCTGAACGAAGCCTCTGACAGCCTTGATGGCATTGTCGGGCTTTGGAATGAGAATGTGTGGCTCGCGGCCAAGGGTGGTGGCATCGGGTCCTATTGGGGAAATCTGCGCGGCATTGGTGAAAAGGTTGGCCGCAACGGCAAGACCTCGGGCGTCATTCCCTTCATTCGCGTGATGGATAGCCTGACGCTGGCGATTTCCCAGGGCTCGCTCCGCCGTGGTTCGGCGGCTTGCTACCTGCCAGTGAACCACCCGGAAATCGAAGAATTTCTGGAAATGCGTCGCCCAACCGGCGGTGATCCGAATCGCAAGGCGCTCAACCTGCATCAAGGCGTGCTGATCCCAGATGCCTTCATGCGCGCTGTGGAAGCGGATGAGGAATGGGCGCTGGTTTCGCCCAAGGATGGCGCGTTGATGAAGAAGGTCTCCGCACGGAGCCTTTGGATTCGCATCCTGACCGCGCGTATCGAAACCGGTGAGCCCTACATCATCTATTCCGATCACGTGAATAATGCGCGGCCGGAGCATCAGAAACTGGCAGGGCTTGAGGTGAAGACCTCCAACCTCTGTTCAGAAATCACGCTGCCCACCGGGATTGATCAGCATGGGGAACAACGCACTGCGGTGTGCTGCCTATCTTCGCTCAATCTGGAGACTTGGTTTGAGTGGAAGGATGAGGCGCAATTCATCCCCGATGTGATGCGCTTCTTGGATAATGTGCTGCAATCCTTCATTGATACGGCCCCCGATACCATGGCGCGCGCGCGCTATAGCGCCATGCGGGAACGCTCGGTCGGGCTTGGGGTAATGGGCTACCATTCCTTCCTGCAGGCGCTGAATGTGCCCTTCGAAAGCGTGGTGGCGAAGGTCTGGAATATGCGGATGTTCAAGCATATCCGCGCCCAGGCTGACACTGCTTCCCGGCTGCTGGCCGAAGAACGCGGCCCCTGCCCGGATGCCGCCGAATACGGCTTCATGGAGCGGTTCTCCAACAAGATGGCTATTGCGCCAACCGCTTCCATCAGCATCATCTGCGGTGGCGCGAGCCCGGGGATCGAACCGATTGCGGCCAATGTCTATAATCACAAGACGCTGTCCGGGTCCTTCATTGTGCGCAACCCATTCCTGAAAAAGGTATTGGCCAAGCATGGCCGTGATGATGAGGATACCTGGACCACTGTCACGGTGAATAAGGGCAGCGTGCAGCATCTGGATTTCCTGAGTGAACAGGAAAAGGCCACCTTCAAGACTGCCTTTGAATTGGATCAGCGCTGGGTGGTGGAACATGCGGCGGATCGCACGCCCTATATCTGCCAATCCCAATCGGTGAACATCTTCCTGCCCGCCGATGTGCACAAGCGGGATCTGCACCAGATCCACATGACGGCCTGGAAGAAGGGTGTGAAGTCGCTTTATTACTGCCGCAGCCTTTCCATTCAGCGCGCGGACGCCATCAGTGAAAAAGTGGCGCCGCAGGCAGCCCTTGGCGTGGCGGCCCCGGCCAATGACCAGGCGCAATTGCCACTGGTCGCTGCGGTGCCGGCCGCCACCAATAATTACGAAGAATGTTTGGCCTGCCAGTAAAGCTGGGTTAGGCTTATCCCAACCCGCCCCCGGTTTCGGGGGCGGTAAGCCTGAAAAGGGCAAGGGAGAAAGTCTGGAATGTTCACGCGTCGCAGCCTGCTGGCCACCGGGATGGCCAGCACCATCATCACCAAAGCCAAGGCACAAGCCAGCAATTGGCCGGATCGTCCGATACGGATGATCATTGGCTATCCCGCCGGTGGGCCCACGGATTTTCCAGGCCGGGTCTTGCAGGACCCGCTGCAAAGATTGTGGGGACAGCCTGTTGTCATTGAGAATCGCCCCGGCGCCAGCCAAGTAATTGCCTCGGAAATGGTCGCGCGGTCCACGCCCGATGGCTATACGATTTTCCTCGCCGCCAGCACCCATGCCAGCAATGCCGCGGTCTATGCGCGCTTGCCCTATGACACGATCAATGACTTTACGCCGATCGTGAATATTTATGCTTCGCCCACGGTGTTGTTCACCGGCGCCGGGCAATCCTTCCGCAGCGCGCAGGATCTGGTGGCGGCGGCGCGGCGTGAACCCGGTATGGCCTTTGCCTCCTCCGGTAATGGGTCTTCAGGACATTTCGCGTTGGAGATGTTCCGCAAAAAAATGAACCTGGACCTTACCCATGTCGCCTATCGCGGGGCGGTGCCCGCGCTTCAGGATGTGATCGGCGGGCGCGTACCCGCGACCTTCAGCACCTTGTCTGGCGCCATTGCTCTCGCGCGTGATGGCAAGCTTCGCCCGCTGGCCATTGGCGGGCCGCAGCGTGTGCCGGTGCTGCCTGATGTGCCAACGTTGGATGAGCTCGGGATGGGCATTCCCGATACCAGCCCCTGGTATGGCTTCATCGCACCCCGTGGCGTTTCACGCGAGATCGTGGACCGCATTGCGCGTGATGTGCAGGGCTTGCTGCGCGACACCACCATCCGCCAACGACTGCTCGATCAGGGTGGCGTGATTCTGGGTGAGGGGCCTGAGGTTTTCGCCGCGCGCATTGCCCGTGAATTGGCGGACAACATCGTGGTCGCGCGGGAGGCGAATATCCGCGTGGAATAGTCCCGCCACAATATCTTGCGTTGGGCGATTGCCTGACCCACCAATTGTGGTAAAAGCTTCGCTCAGCTCAAACAATGGGATTCGAGACAATGGCCGATGGCATGGTGCAGGATGAATTGCCGGTGAAATTCGATCTTTTGACCTCGAATCCCGTCTACAAACCCTTCCGCTACCCTTGGGCCTATGAAGCCTGGTTGCAGCAGCAGCGAATCCATTGGCTGCCGGAAGAAGTGCCACTCGCCGATGATGTGAAGGATTGGCAGAAGAATCTGACGCCGTCTGAGCGCAATCTGCTGACGCAGATTTTCCGCTTCTTCACCCAGGCGGATGTCGAGGTGAATAATTGCTACATGAAGCATTATTCGCAGGTGTTTAAGCCGACGGAAGTGCTCATGATGATGTCGGCCTTTTCCAACATCGAAACGGTGCATATTGCGGCCTATAGCCATTTGCTCGACACCATCGGCATGCCAGAAATCGAATACACGGCCTTCCTCAAATACAAGCAGATGAAGGATAAGTACGATTACATGCATAGCTTCAGTGTCGCGAATAAGACTGAAATCGCGAAGACGCTGGCCGCTTTCGGCGCTTTCACTGAAGGGTTGCAGCTTTTCGCTTCCTTTGCGATTCTCATGAATTTCCCGCGCTTCAACAAGATGAAGGGCATGGGCCAGATCGTGAGCTGGTCGGTGCGCGACGAAACGCTGCATTGCCTTTCGCTGATCCGGCTGTTCCGCACTTTTGTGCAGGAAAATCCAGAAATCTGGACCGAGGAATTCCGCCGCGATCTTTACCTGGTTTGCGCCACCATTGTGGATCATGAAGACGCCTTCATTGATCTGGCCTTTGAATTGGGCGGTGTGCAGGGCATGGATGCTTCGCTCACCAAGCAATATATCCGCTTCATCGCGGATCGCCGCTTGCAGCAGCTTGGGCTTGAACCGCTCTATAACATTGAAAAAAATCCGCTGCCCTGGCTCGATGAAATGCTGAACGCTGTGGAACATGCGAATTTCTTCGAAAACCGTTCCACCGAGTATTCGAAGGCCAGCACCGCCGGTTCCTGGGAAGAGGCTTTTGTTGATAGCGCCTTTTCTTCCGCGCAACCGGAAGGCGAGATCGAACTCGCGCGGCATTGACGCTGCGTGTTCACGCTGGGTGAATTGGAAGAGGCAGCGCGGCTGGTCCACACTGCCTTTCCGCCTACGCCGCAATATGCCTGGCCGCTGCTCGCGCAACGCGCGGGGGCAGAGGTTTGGGTAAAGCATGAAAACCACACGCCGACCGGCGCCTTCAAGGTGCGCGGTGGCGTGGTGTTCATGGAAAGGCTGAAGCGCGAAAACTCCAATGTGGCGGGCGTGGTGAGTGCCACGCGCGGCAATCACGGCCAATCGCTGGCTTATGCCGGCGCGCGCTATGGTATTCCCGTCACCATCCTGGTGCCCCGCGGCAATAGCGTTGAAAAGAACAACGCCATGCGCGCGCAGGGTGCGCGGCTGATTGAATATGGCGAGGATTTTGATGAGGCGCGCGAAGAAGCCGCAAGGCTTGCGAAGGCCGAAGGCTTGCTGTTTGCGCCATCCTTCGCCCGCGACCTGGTTTTGGGGGTGGCGACTTACGCGCTGGAATTCCTGCGCGCGGCACCGCCTTTGGCTGCGCTTTACGTGCCAATCGGTCTTGGTTCAGGCATTTGCGGCTGTATCCTGGCGCGCGATCTGCTTGGCCTGAAGACCGAAATCATCGGCGTGCAAAGCACCGAGGCGCCGGCCTATGAGCTTTCCTTCGCCGCAGGGCGCGTGGTGACAACACCAACCGCCAATACGCGCGCCGATGGCATGGCAACCCGCCTGCCGGATGCGGGTGCGCTTGAGATCATCCGCAAGGGTGCTGCGCGCATCGTGACCGTGACGGATGACGAAGTGGCCGCCGCCATGCGCGCCTATTGGCAAGATACGCATAATCTGGCGGAAGGCGCGGGCGCCGCGCCGCTGGCGGCATTGTTGCAGGAGCGCGATGAGATGCGCGGCAAGCGCGTGGGCGTTGTGCTCTGCGGTGGCAATATTGACCTCGCGCTGTTTCGTGATTGGGTGATGGCCAGCGCCTGACGGGCGATTGCGGCCAGACCCAAAAAGAAGGCCATCTTTTCAGACCGGCGCCTTGGTGCAATGTAGCGCAGCGATACCCGGAGGAACCAGCCATGGCGCGATTTGACCTAGCCCTGAAGGGCGGAGACTGTGTGATGCCTTGGGGGGTGGTGCGCGCTGATGTCGGCATTCGCGCCGGGCGCATCGCCGCCATTGGTGACCTGACGCAGGCCGAAGCCGCGGAAACTGTGGATTGCAAGGGGCTGCATATGCTGCCCGGCTTGATCGACCCGCATGTGCATTTGCGCGACCCGGGCGACCCCAAGGTGGAAACCATGGAAACCGGCACCCGCGCGGCCGTGCTGGGCGGCCTGGCGGCCGTGTTCGACATGCCCAATACCACGCCTTCCATCACCAATACTGAAAGGCTGAATGCCAAGCGCGACTTCGTGAATGGCCATGCCTGGTGCGATATCGGGATTTATGTCGGCGGCACGAAGACGAATATCGCGGAGCTTGCGGCATTGGAGCTTGAGCCCAATGTCTGCGCCATCAAGATTTTCGCGGGCTCCTCCACCGGTGATTTGCTGGTGGAGGATGATGAAAGCCTGGAAGCGGTGATGCGGTCCGGCCGCCGCGCCATTTGCTATCATTCGGAAGATGAGTATCGGCTGCAAGCGCGCAAACCCATGTTCACGCCGGGCATGCCGCACATCAATCACCAAGAATGGCGCGATGTGGAAACCGCGATGCTTGGCACGCGCCGGCTGATGGCGCTGGCGCGCAAGACCGGGCGGCGGGCGCATATCCTGCATGTCTCAACGGCTGAGGAATTGGCCTATCTTGCGGATTACCGAGATGTCGCCAGTTGCGAAGTGCTGCTGAACCATCTGACGCAAACTGATGAAGCCTATGCGCGGCTGGGTGGTTATGCGGTGATGAACCCGCCCATTCGTGGCGCGCGGCATTTGGAAGCGGCCTGGAAGGCCGTGGCGGATGGCACTGTGGATTGCGTGGGCTCCGACCATGCGCCGCATTCCCGCGCCGCCAAGGAACGCCCCTGGCCCGATACGGCGGCGGGGCTTACGGGTATTCAAACCATTGTGCCGCTGATGCTGGATCATGTCAGCGCAGGCCGACTTTCCCTGCCACGTCTGGCGGATTTGATGTGCGCGGGCCCGGCGCGCGTTTATGGCGCGAAGACCAAGGGGCGGCTGGCCGTTGGCATGGATGGCGATGTCACTGTCGTGGATATGAAGAAAACCCGCACCATCGAAGATAGCTGGATTGTCTCCCCCTGTGGTTGGACGCCTTTTGCCGGGCATCGCTGCACCGGTTGGCCAACGATGACGATTGTGCGCGGCCATGTGGCGATGCGCGATGATACGGTGATTGGTGCGCCGCAGGGCAAGCCGGTGGCATTCATCGATACGCGGCAGGTCTGATGGCCGAAGGCGCTGCGCAGGCAGCGGTGGAAGCGGCGATTACGTCGCGCCGTTCCATCCGCGCCTTTTTGCCAAAGCCTGTGCCGCAGGCTGATGTTGAGCATCTGCTGGATATCGCGGCGCGCGCCCCTTCGGGCAGCAATATCCAGCCCTGGAAGGTGCATGCGCTGACTGGCGCGCCGCTCAAGCGGTTATGTGATGCGCTGATGGCGGAACACGAAGCGGGCGTCACGCCGGAATCGGAATACCAATATTATCCGCGCAAGTTTTTCGAGCCCTATCACAGCCGCCGCCGCAAAGTGGGATGGGACCTTTACGGCCTGCTTGGCATTGGCAAGGGCGAGAATGAACGCATGCGCGCCCAGCATGGCCGAAACCTGATTTTCTTTGACGCGCCCGTCGGGTTGATCTTCACCATCCATCGCGAACTGGAACAGGGTTCCTGGCTGGATTACGGCATGTTCCTGCAGAATGTGATGGTGGCAGCCCGCGGCATGGGGTTGGATACCTGCCCGCAAGCCGCCTTCATGCCCTATCACCGCACCATTCAGGCCATGCTGGACATTCCGCCTGAGGAAATGTTGGTCTGCGGCATGGCGCTCGGATATGCCGATCCCGATGCGGTGGAGAATGGCCTGGAGACGGAACGCGCCCCGGCGCGGGATTTTGCGCGCTTTGCGGGTTGGGACGAATGAAAAGGGAAACGCGATGAAACCCTGCCTGCCGCCACTGGCCACCACGCCGCGCCCTTCCTGGCGCGCGCCCGAACTTTCCTGTGACTGCCATTTCCATATCTTCGGGCCTTATGACCGCTTTCCGCTGGATACCGGACGGCATTATGACCCGCAGGAAGCGACCATCGCCGATTACCGGCGCATGGCCACGGCGCTTGGCATTGAACGCATGGTGATTGTGCAGCCAAGCGTTTACGGGACCCGAAACGAAGTCTCGCTTGATGCGGCTGAAAAATTCGGCCTGGATCGCGCGCGGGTTGTCGTGGTGATTGACGACAGCTTTGATGATGCCGCGTTGAAGAAGCTCCATGCCCGCGGCACGCGTGGTGTGCGCTTCAATGCGGTCAGCGGCAATGGCACGCCGCTTGAGCAGTTGGAAGCGCTGGCGCGGCGCATTGCACCGCTCGGCTGGCATTTGCAGCTTTACGCGGAAGGCCATCAATTGCCGGAACTGGCACCCCGTCTTGCTTCCCTGCCGGTGCCAGTGGTGGTGGATCACATGGGCGGTGTGAAAACCAGCGAAGGGCTGAATGGCGCAGGCTTCAAGGCGCTGCTGAAGATGCTGGAAAGCCCGCAATGCTGGGTGAAGATTTCCGGCTATCGCATCTCGGCCGGGCCACCCTTTGCCGATGTTGCGCCCTTTGCGCGCGCGCTTTTGGATGCCGCGCCGGATCGCGC
Organism: Asaia bogorensis; assembly: GCA_945874515.1. Lineage (GTDB taxonomy): Bacteria > Pseudomonadota > Alphaproteobacteria > Acetobacterales > Acetobacteraceae > Neoroseomonas > Neoroseomonas bogorensis_B. The sequence continues at coordinate 828 of CAMCHA010000045.1, read as the reverse complement.
CGTTTGGGGCACGGATTGGCCACATCCAAGCTTGCAGCAATGGATGCCGGAAGATGGGCATTTGCTCGATCTGCTCGGACAATGGGCGCCGAGTGATGCGGAACGCCGCCGCGTCTTGGTGGAAAACCCCGGGCGGCTTTACGGATTTTGAGAAATGGGGGGAATCACGCCCCCCGCAGATATTGTCTGGTCGCATTTTCCGAGTCGCCAAGTGTGACCACTTGGCTTGAAAATGCTCCGGCCTCAACCCTTGCGGCTTGCCTCATACCGCGCCTTGGTCTCCGCATTGGGCGGATAAAGGCCAGGCAGAGCCACGCCCTTGCCTACTTCTTCCATGATCCAGGCTTCCAGGCGTTCCTGTTCCACCGCGGCTTCCACCACGGCATCCAGCAGCGCTTGCGGGATCACCACCGCGCCATCGGCATCGGCCACAATGATATCGCCCGGCACTACTGTCACGCCGCCGCAGCCAATGGTTTCCTGCCAGCCGACAAAATTCAGCGCTGCCACGGAAGCCGGCGCCACATAGCCCTGGCAGTAAACCGGCAAGCCAGTGCCAATCACGCCCGCACCATCGCGCACCACGCCATCTGTCACCAAGCCTGCAACGCCCTTCTTTGCCATGCGCGCGCAAAGGATATCGCCAAAAATGCCAGCGGCCTTGCTGCCCATGGCGTCGGCAACGGCGACACAGCCTTCGGGCATGTCTTCAATCGCGGCGCGCGTGGAACGGGGCGAAGACCAGCTATCCACCGTCGCCAAATCTTCCCGCGTTGGCGTGAAGCGCAACGTGAAGGCCGGGCCCACAATGCGGCGGCGATCGCCCTG
>CAMCHA010000044.1 GCA_945874515.1 Asaia bogorensis | reverse complement strand
CCGCCGGCGCCCGGGCGGTTTTGAATTACCATGGGCTGGCCCAGCGCCTTGCCGGCCAATTCGGCGATGGACCGCAGCTGCGCATCCGCGGAACCGCCGGCGGGCCAGGGCACCACAAGCTGGATGGGCCGATCCGGGTAGCGCCCTTGCGCCAGGGCAAGGCCCGGTGCGGCCAGGGCGGCGCCGGTTGCGGCCAGCAAGCCGCGACGTGAAATATCGGTGATTCTGATCATGATTTTCCTCCCCAGGGCGCATCTGCCGGCGCCACTTGCCTGGGAAGGATAGGGCGGAAAGCAGCAAAAACCCAAGCTTAATTCCATGGCTTGATCGGCCCGCCCGACCGGTCCAAACAGGGCAGCGAAAAGACAAAAGTTGAGGACGCCTGACCATGAGTGATGCTTTTGATGTGATCGTGATTGGTGCCGGTCCCGGCGGCTATGTGTGCGCCATCCGCGCCGCGCAGCTGGGCATGAAGGTCGCCTGCGTTGAAAAGCGGGAAACACTGGGCGGCACCTGCCTCAATGTCGGCTGCATCCCGTCCAAGGCTTTGCTGCAATCCTCGGAGATTTTTGAAGAAGCGCAGCATAAATTCGCCGATCATGGGGTGAGTGTTGGTGCGGTGAAGCTTGATCTGGCGCGGATGCAGGCGCGCAAGGGTGAAGTGGTCAGCGCCAATGTGAAGGGGGTCGAATTCCTGTTCCGTAAGAACAAGGTCACCTGGCTGAAAGGTGAGGGCAGCATTGCCGCCCCCGGTACGGTTACCGTCGCCGGCAAGGATTATTCCGCGAAACACATCGTAATCGCGAGCGGAAGTGAGAGCGTTCCCCTGCCAGGCGTGGAGGTGGATGAAAAGCAGATCGTGAGCTCCACCGGCGGCTTGGAACTTGCCGTAGTGCCGAAGCATTTGGTTATCATTGGTGGTGGCTATATCGGGCTTGAATTGGGCAGCGTCTGGCGCCGCTTGGGTGCCGAAGTGACGGTGGTGGAATTCCTCGACCGCCTGGTGCCCAGCATGGATCTGGAAGTGGGCAAGGCGTTTGAACGCATCCTGGCCAAGCAGGGCATCAAGACGAAGTTCAAGACCAAGGTGATGGGGGCGACGAAGTCTAAGAAGGGTGTCACCTTGACGCTGGAACCTGCGGCCGGTGGTGCGGCGGAAGAAATGATCGCTGATGTCGTGCTGGTCGCGATTGGGCGCCGGCCTTATGTGGCCGGGCTTGGGCTGGATGAGGTGGGAGTCGCCTTGGATGAACGCGGGCGCATCAAGGTTGATGGCCATTACGCTACCAATGTGCCGGGCATCTACGCGCTTGGGGATGTGATTACGGGCCCGATGCTGGCGCATAAGGCAGAAGAAGAAGGTGTCGCCCTGGCGGAAATGCTGGCCGGGCAGAAGCCGCATCTGAATTACGGCACCATTCCGGGTGTGGTTTATACTTGGCCGGAAGTCGCTTCGGTGGGTGAAACCGAAGAACAGCTCAAAGCCCGAGGTGCTGCCTACAAAATTGGCAAATTCCCCTTCACCGCGAATGGCCGCGCGCGCGCCATGGGCGATATGGATGGGTTTGTGAAAATTCTGGCCGATAAGGCAACGGATAAGGTCTTGGGCGCGCATATCATCGGCCCGGATGCGGGCACGCTGATTGCTGAAATGGTCCTAGCCATGGAATTCGGCGCAAGTGCGGAGGATGTGGCGCGCACTTGCCACGCCCATCCTTCATTGAATGAAGCGGTGAAGGAAGCGGCGTTAGCGGTGGATGGGCGAGCGCTGCATATCTGACGCGCCAGTTTCAGATGGCGGCCGGTGCCTTGAACCGGCCTTCCTTCGCCAAATCCGCCGCCCGCCACAAATACCACGCCGCCGTGGTGCGAAACGGCGCCCATGCTTCGCCTATGTCAGCCAGCGCTTTTGGCTTTGGCTGTTCGGACAGGCCGGCCGCAACGCGGTAGCCTTCACGCACACCGAAATCATCCACAGGCAGAATATCAGCACGGCCAAGGGTGAAGATCAGCAGCATCTCCACCGTCCAGCGCCCAACACCGCGCAGTGCGACCAGCCTTTCGATCAAGACCTCATCTGAAAGCCGGCGCGCCGCGGCGCGACCCGGGATAACGCCAAGCGCTGCCTTTTCCGCAATGTCGCGAATGGCGAGCACCTTATTCGCCGAAAGTCCAGCGCCGCGCATCGCCTCAGGTGTTAAGGCCAACACGGATTCCGGTTTGGGAAAGCCAGGGTCAGGGCAAAGCGCGATGAATCGGCCAAGAATGGCCTCCGCCGCGCGGCCATGCACTTGTTGATGCGCAATGGCGCGCACCAAAGCCTCATAGGGCTGGCGCTGCACGGGCTTCAGCGTAAACGGACCCACCTGGCGGATAACGCGCTTCAGCACGGCATCACGCCGGAGGTGACGCAAAGCCTCCGGCGTGCCGAGGCTCATCAGTGTGCTACCCGATCAGTCAATCTTGATGCCGCTGTCGCGCGCCACCTGGCCCCAGCGTTCCGCATCACGATCCAGCCAGGGCTGCAATTCCTTTGATGGAATAAGCAAGGGTTCGGTGTGATTGGCCTTCAGCTTGTCAAGCATCGCCGCATCCATCGCCTTGTGGAAGGCGTCTTGCAAGCGCGCCAGGATCGGTGCCGGTAAGCGCGATTGCGTGAACACGCCGTTCCACACACTCAAATGATACCCGGCGACACCTTCTTCCTGCAGCGTGGGCGTATTGGGCAGGCTGCCGATACGCCTGTCCATGGTGACGGCCAGGCCCTTGATGGACCCTTGCAGGATATGCGGTGCGGAGGTGGCGGAAGCGTCAAACAGCAGGTCCAGATCACCCGCGAGCAAGGCCGCGATCGCCGGGGCCGAGCCACGATAGGGCACATGCACAAAATCAACGCCGGCGAGCTTTTCCAGCAATACCAGGGAAAGATGCGCCGAGGACCCATTGCCCACGGTGCCGAACATCATCTTGCCCTTTTCAACCTTGGCCCGCGCAATGGCTTCACGCGCATTGGCTGGGTTGTAGCGGCGCGGCAGGCAGGACATGACATTGGGCATATCCGCCATCATACCAACGCCCACAAAAGCCTTGCGGGGGTCAAAACGCGGATCGGGATACAGGATCGGGTTCACCCCCTGCGTCGCCATAGTGCCTAGGAACAGGGTATAGCCATCGGGCTCGGCCTGGGCGGCGGCCATGGCGCCGATATTGCCGCCAGCACCGGCGCGATTTTCGACCACAATGGGGTGGCCAAGTTGCCGCCCCATGGGCTCGGCAATCAAGCGCCCCATGATGTCGGTCACGCCACCTGGCGGGTAGGGCACGATGATGCGCAAGGGCTTGTTTGGAAATGCGCCCTGGGCATGAACGGCCGGCGCGGCAAGCATGCCTGCGGAAAGCGCCAGGGCAGAGCGGCGGGTGAGCATCAGAAACCTCCCTTGTGAGCATTTTATTGAGACTATGATATAACACTGGTCGAGAGGTCGCAAGAAAGCCGAACTTCGTGGCCCTTTGCCAGCCTAGGGAAAATTTGGTTTATCCTCTTCTGGTTTTAGGGATCGCTCTATGCCAACAGCTCAGCTTCATACGCCTGATGGTCTTATCCGGTCGTTCGAACATCGCGGTTCTCGTGCCGATCTCGGTGTCTTTGAGCAGATGTTCGTTGCACAAGATTACTCTCTTCGTAGGCTGCGCCGAGGGCGGGAACTCGTCCAGCGGTATGAAGCCATACTGGCTTCAGGCAAAACGCCAGTTATCGTTGATGCCGGCGCCAATATCGGCGCGTCGGTCGTCTATTGGGGAATGCATTTCCCAAAGGCTCAGATTCTTGCGATCGAACCCGACAATGCGAATTTCGTGCTTCTCCGGCAGAACACCCAAGGATTGAATGTGGTCCTTTACGAAGCCGCGGTCGGGAGCATCGAAGGCAGTGCCTCCCTACACGATCCTGGAGAGGGGGAATGGGGTTATCGTACGGTGCGAAACGATGCCGGGAGCCTTCCTATCCTTTCGATGAACAGCCTTCTTGAAAGCGACGTTGTTGCAAATGGGGCGCCCTTCATTGCAAAAATAGACATCGAGGGTGCGGAAGCAGATCTTTTTGCGACAAATACAGACTGGGTACAAAAATTTGACCTCTTGATCATTGAATTGCATGATTGGCTACTTCCTGGTCAGGGGACTTCCCGGAATTTTCTGAAATGCATCGCAAACCTTGATCGCGATTTCCTGCATATTCGTGAGAACATCTTTTCAATCAGGAACTGACCGACAAGCCGGCCCAGAAGAGCCGTCACACTGGACCCTTGAGGAATGGTCGTTAGCCCAGAAACGCCATTGCCCCCCAGCCAAGCACCAGCACCGCCGCCAGCGAGGACCATAACAACCGCCACAGGGCCACGGGCTTGGTGCCATCGGCCAGCAAGCCGCAAACCATGCCCGTCACGGCGAAGGACATGCCAGCGCCGGCTGCCCCCACGAAGTTATGCACCCCCGGCGCCAGCACGGGCGGCAGCCCGGCCGCCAAGCCAAGCTTGTATTGCACCGGCATCAGCGCCGCATTGGAACCGACATTGGTGCCTGTTACGATGCCCGCCATCAGGCCAAGCGGCGGCACGGCATAAGGCGCGAGTGGCCCAAGCGCCGCCGCCGCTTCCCGCGCGAGGGCAGCAGTGGCGCCGCTTTCGCCCATCCAGCGCGCCAGCAACACGTAAAGCAGCATGATCATCGCGGGCCGTATGCCGCGCTTGATGGCGCCTTGCGCCAGGGCCATGGGGCCAACCCGCCGCGCCAGCAGCAACAGCGCGACCGCGCCCAGCACCAAGGAAACATGAGTGATGGGAAAGGCCGGCAAATCCGCAAAAGGCCGCCATGCCGGCGGGTTCGGCACCGCGCGCGCCAGCAAAAGCGCCAGCGTGAGAAAGGCGTAAGGTCCAAGCCGCGCCAGCGCCTTCCGCCAAGCGGCGCCATCCTGCGGCGGGTCAAGACGCCAGAGCGCAAAAATCAGCGGCAGGCCGGTGGCGATGACGCCAATCACCTCAAAGGGCAGCAGCCAATGGCAGGAAACCAGCAGCAGCGCCGCCGCCAGCAGATAGCCCATTTGCGCAAGCTTTTCCGCCTGCGGCACCGCAAGCCCTGCCGCCGCACAAAGCCGCCACAGCACCGGCCCCAGCAGCAAAAGCCAAAGCGCATTGGGCAGCGCGGTGATGCGCATCACATCTTGCGCGGGCAGGCCGATCAGCGCTGCCCCCAGCAATGACCCTGGCCCCAGGCCGCCCCAGGGAATCAGGCACAAAGCGAGCAGTGCCATTGCCCCCGCCGGCGCGCCGATAATCCCCATCACGCGCAGGCTGGCCAACGCAAAAACCGCGCCTACGCCAAAACCCGTCACACTTTCCAGGAAGCAGCCTGCCAGCAAGGTTGCGATAAAGATGCGGCGCGGTGTTGCAGCTTGTGCGTCCTTGCTTGCTGCTGCTTCCGAAACCGCAGAATGGAACAACAACCCGGCCAGCACCACGCCCATGGGTTGCAGCGCCAGATAGGCACCACGCAGCAACTGTTCTCCAAGGAAATTGGGCAGGGCGATATTGCTGGGGAGCGATACAAACGCCGCAGGAATGGCAGCACCTAAAGCAGCCAGCACAGCCGGCAGGGCGGCCACCCGCCCGGAAAACAACAGGCCGATCAACAACAGCAGCGGCAATGCCTGAAGGGCCAGAATCATGAGGCGTCAGGCCGTGAGCGTGAAGGTCTTGCCGACGGCGGCGGGTACCACCATCGCCTCCCCATATTCGCGTTCCAGCGCATTCACCGCGCGCCAGCCCGTGCAATGCGCGGGGAAAAGATAGGTCAGACCGAAGCCGCCCAAATCGCGCACGGTCTCTGGAATCACACCCTCATTGGTGCCAGACAGGTGAAACCCACCCATCGCGGCATAAAGCGGCACATCAGGAAAGCGCCGCCGCGCCGCATGCAGCACATTCACAATGCCGGTGTGGGAACAAGCGGAAAACACGATCAAGCCCTTGCCGCGTAAATGCACCGCCATGAAGCGTTCATCCCCCAGCCATTCATCGGGTTCCCAGGGGGTGTTTTCATCCTCGCGCGCCACCTGGCCGGGCAGGCCGGTCTCGTATGCGGTGGTGCGCGGAATTTCGCCGCTGACGTAAAAGCCATCAGCGATGATGTGTTCATCGCGCACCACAATGGGCGCTGCACCCATTGCCGCCCATCCATCTGGTGGCGGCACCCTATCCATGGGGAAAACGCCACCATCCGCCTGGCGGCTGCCGCGTTCGCGGAACATCCCAGGATGCAAGTATAGCGGCACGGCGCGCCCACCATTTGCCGCGCGAGTCATTTCAATGGCCTTGGGCAAGCCGCCGGCATGATCCCAATGGCCATGGGAAAGCACCATGGCCTCGATCGCGGCGAAATCCACGCCAAGCCGTGTGCCATTGCGCTCCACCGCGTAATCCACCGGGCCGCCATCAAACAACACAGTGCGGGATGTGCCGCCTACTTCGGCGCGGACCACCAGTGACAGCCCATGATTGGCACAGCAGAGCGCACCACCCATGGTGCGCTTCATGCCCTGGCGTTGCAGGCGCACCCATTCGCGCGTCACGAAACTCGGCGTAGAGGAAAGACTATCGGTGACATTATCAACAAGAACGGTGATTTCAATCCGTTCTGCGGCCATTGGTTCCGCCATGGTTTCCTCCGCTCAATTTTTTCTGCGCGTCTCGGCAATGGTGATCAGCAGCGCGCCGGACAGGATGATCCCTCCGCCAAGCCAGGTCCAGGGATCGGGGACTTCGCCGAAGAAAATCCAACCAAACCCCACCACGGGCAAAAGGCGCAGATATTGAAAGGGTGCGACGGCTGAGGCTTCTCCGGCGCGATAGGCCGAGGTCAAAAGCCAAATAATCCCAGGCGTCGTGATGGCAAAGGCCACCAGGAACAGCAGATCAAAAGCGCCAATCGGCGTGAAGGCTGAAACCGCGAAGGGCAGCATGCCAAGGCTGGTCACCAGCCCCACCCAGGCAAGGACGGTTTCATTGCGCTCCGTCTGCGCCAGCATGCGGCTGGTGAGTGTTATCCCACACCAACTGGCCGCCGAAGCGAGAGCCAGGATCACGCCAATCAAGGAAATCTCCGCCCCGGGGCGGAGCATCAGCACCACACCCAGAAACCCCGCCATGGTGCCCGCCCAGCGCGCGGCGCCGATACGTTCCTTCAGCACGGGCCCCGCGAGTAGCGTGGTGAACATGACATTGGTGAAGGACAAAACGGTGGCAGTCGCGAGATCGAGAAAGGCGAAGGACAGGTAATAGAATCCCCAGGTGAGCAAGCTTGCCGTGCCGCGCAGGATATGCAGCCCGCGACGGTTGGTCCGGAAAACGGCCAAGCCGCTTTGCAGCAACAGCGGCATGACCCACAGCAATTGCCCGAAGGATCGCGCGAAAAGCTGCATGGCGGTTGGAATGCCGCGTTCATTCATATAGCGGATCGCAAGCGCTTCCCCGGCAAAGAGCATCGCCGCCAGGCTCATCAGCACCGCGCCGCGCAAATTGCCCGGCAGGGTATTCAAGCGCGGCATCATGGGCGGCAGGGGTAGGGCAGGGGCAAGCGCGTGATTCCGCGAATAGTGCGCCACCACCCTGCGGCCATGCCTTGGCCTTGGCAAGGGATGGCGCTTTGCGGCAGCCTGCGCGCCCAAGGAGATTACCATGACGAGTGAAGCCCAACAACGCGCCATCCGTGAAGCGGTGGATCATGGCCCAATCCTGATCTGGGGCGCGGGCGCCATTGGCGGCACTTTGGGCGCTGCGCTGGTGCGCGCGCGTCATGCCGTGGTGTTTGTGGATATCGTCGAAGATCATGTGGCGGCCATTCGTGACCCGGCAGTGGGCCTCACCATCGAAGGCCCGGTTGACCCGCACCGCATCTCTGCCCCCGCCTATACGCCGGCCACGCTGAAGGGTCAGTTCCGCCGCGTGCTGCTTTGTGTGAAGGCGCAGGATACGGAAGCCGCCTGCCATGCCATCGCGCCGCATCTGGCGCCTGATGGCTATGTGCTTTCGCTGCAAAACGGGCTTTGTGAGGCTTTGATCACGCCGATTTTGGGTGAGGCGCGCACCATTGGCTGCTTCGTCAATTTCAGCGCCGATTGGCTGGCGCCTGGGCGGATCATCTATGGCGGGCGCGGTGCGCTTGTGCTGGGGGAATTGAATGGTGAGATTACGCCGCGCCTGACCGCACTGCACCGCATGCTGCGCGATCATTTCGAACCCGATGCGATCATGACGGAGAATATCTGGGGCTATCTCTGGGGCAAGATCGCCTATAGCTCCATGCTCTATACCCAGGCGCTGGGCGAGAAAGGCATTGCCCATGCGCTGGCCCGGCCGGAATTGCTGCCGCTGTGGCGGCGGCTTGGCCAGGAAGCCATGGCGGTGGCGCGCGCCGAGGGTGTCACGGTGGGCAGCTTCAACGGCTTTGACCCAGCGGCTTTCGCGCCTGATGCAACTGAAACCTCCGCTGCCGCTTCCATTGCCGCCATGGTTGAATTCAATCGCCCCAATGCGAAAACTCATTCCGGCATTTGGCGTGATTTATGGGTGCGCCGCCGCCGCACGCCGGTGGATGCGCAAATTGCGCCAGTGTTGTCCATCGCCGCGCGCCATGGCGTTGCCTGCCCCACCATCGCGCGGCTGGTCGCCATGATCCATGAATGTGAGGCGGGCACGCGCCCTGCCTCGGATGATAATCTGCTGGAGTTGATGAAAACCTAGAGTTTTTTGGGTCGCATTTTCCGAGCCGCCAAGTGATTCCACTTGACTTGAAAATGCTCTAATTCAACGTCGTCAGCAGCCCCGCCATCAGCTTCGCGCGCGGCACCAGGCTGTCTATCAGCACATGTTCTTCCAGCGTATGCGCCATGGAACCTTGCACGCCCAAGCCATCCAGCGTGGTGATGCCAAGCGCGCCGGTGAAATTACCATCGGACCCACCGCCGCTTGATTGGTGGTTGATGTCAAAGCCAATAGCCTGCGCAATTTCCCGCGCATGGCGATATAGCGCCATCACCTTCGCATCAGGCTCCCAAACCGGGCGCGTGACGCCGCGTGTGACTTCCAATTGCACATCATTGGAGGAGGCGCGGAGCGCCAGCATCCGCGCCACCCCCGCGTCCAAATCTTCCTGACGCTTGGCCATGGAAAGCGCCTCGGCTTCCGTGGTTGTCGTGACGCAATTCACCCATTGCCCGCCATGCAATACGCCCACCGAAAAGGTGCAATCCTCGGTCGTCATATCCTCAATCGCCAAAATCTGCCGGCACATTTCCTTGATTGAACTGCGCCCTTCCGCCAAGCGCGCCCCGGCATGGGAAGGCTTGCCCGTGGTTTTCAGGTTGAAGCGCGCAATGGCATAGCGCCCGGTTACCACACCGCCATCGGGCCGCGCCGGTTCCGGCACTAGCACGAATTTATGCCGCGCCGCTTCCGCTTCAATCAGATCGCGCGTGGAAGGGCTGCCGATTTCCTCATCGCTGGTCAGCAATATCGTGATCGGCAGAGGCGTTTTGATCTTTGCCGCGATGATCTGGCGCATGGCTTCCACCGCCAGCACTGTGCCGCCCTTCATATCCAGAATGCCAGGCCCATAGCAGCGATTGCCGTCGCGCCGGATCGGCAATTTTTCGAGCGTGCCAATGGGATGCACCGTATCCAGATGCGCCATCACCAGAATGCCAGGCTCACCATCGCCGGCCGAGTGCGGAAAGCGCGCGCGCACGCAATCGCCAAGCCCCATACGCCCCGGGATGCGATCAATATGCGCCCCCAGCAGCGCCAAATCGCGGGAAGCCAAATCCATCATGCGATTGACCGCCCCGGCATCGAAGGTCGGGCTTTCGCAGGCCGCCCAGTGCATCAGGCGGGTCAGGATCTCATCAGCCTCAAATGGAAGGGCAAGGGCGGCGTGGTTCATGGCGGGTCTTCTCCTGCGAAATGTCTCTGATGGTGGAAGCCTGCGGTGCGCCGCGGATCAGGGCAAGGGGGCAACTCGGCAGCAGGTTTCCCGCATGGTAGGGTAATCCCGAAATCAGGAAATCGCCCATGCGCCTTTTGGTTGCCAATGCGAATACGACAGAAGCCATCACCGAAACCTGCGCCGCAGTCGCGCGTGCCGCTGCTGCGCCAGGCACCGAAATTATTGGCGTGACACCCCGCTTTGGCCCGGCAGTGATCGCGACCCGTGTCGAGAATGTCATTGCCGGCCATGCGCTGCTGG
>CAMCHA010000043.1 GCA_945874515.1 Asaia bogorensis | reverse complement strand
TCGCCGCGGCTATGGCGCGCGGGAGATTGATTTGCTCTGGTCCGGCAATTTCCGCCGGCTAATGCGGCGGGTGCAGGGGATGGCTGAAATATAACTTATGGTTGTATTTTGACGCAGAATGCGCCAATCATGCGGGCATGACCATCGCCCGCATCGCCACCTTCGCCTTCGCTGGAATCGACGCCCAAGCTGTTGAAGTGCAGGTGCAAATCGCCCCGGGCCTGCCGGCCTTCCTGGTGGTCGGCCTGCCCGATAAGGCGGTCGCGGAAAGCCGGGAAAGAGTGCGCGCGGCCTTGCTTGGCATGGGGCTTTCTCTGCCGCCCAAGCGCGTGCTGGTGAACCTGGCCCCCGCTGATATCGCCAAGGAAGGCAGCCATTTCGATCTGCCCATTGCGCTTGCCGTGCTGGCTGCGATGAATGTGCTGCCGCGCGATGAACTGGCGGGTTTCGCCGCGCTCGGCGAATTGTCGCTGGATGGCGCCATCATGCCTGTGGCGGGCGTGTTGCCTGCCGCACTTGGCGCCTCGGCACGCGAGTTGGGGCTGATCTGCCCCGCTGCTCAGGGCGGTGAAGCGGCCTGGGCCGGACAGATTGAAGTCCTCGCCGCGCCTGATCTTCCCGCGCTGCTCAATCACTTCAAGGGCGTGCAGGTATTGAGCGCGCCTGAGGCACCAAAGCTGGACGCCGCGCCACCTTCAGGCCCCTGCCTTTCCGATGTGAAGGGGCAGGAAACGGCAAAACGCGCCTTGGAAATCGCTGCGGCGGGCGGCCATAACTTGTTGATGATCGGCCCGCCCGGTGGCGGGAAATCCATGCTGGCGGCGCGGCTGTCCGCGCTGTTGCCAGATCTTTCGCCGGCCGAGGCTTTGGAAGTGAGCCTGGTGCATTCCATCGCCGGATTGCTGCAAGGCGGGCGGCTGGTGACGCGCCCTCCATTCCGGGAGCCGCATCATTCCGCTTCCATGCCAGCACTTGTCGGTGGCGGGTCGCGCGCCAAGCCGGGCGAGATCAGCCTGGCGCATCGCGGCGTGTTGTTTCTGGATGAATGGCCGGAATTTCCGCGCCAAGCGCTTGAGGCTTTGCGTCAGCCCATGGAGACCGGGCGCACGACCATCAGCCGCGTACATGCGCATGTCACTTACCCCGCGCGGTTTCAGTGCATCGCGGCGATGAACCCCTGCCGGTGCGGCTATCTGGGGCAACCGGGGCGCGAATGTGGCCGCGCGCCGCGCTGTGGAGAGGATTATCAGATGCGGCTTTCCGGCCCGCTGCTGGATCGCATGGATATCACCATCGAAGTCATGCCGATCGCGCCCGCTGAATTGGCCCGCGCCCCGGCGGGGGAGGCCAGCGCCGCCGTGGCCGCGCGCGTCAAGGCAGCACGTGCGGCGCAACGCGCGCGTTATGGCGCCGATGGTCCGCCGAATAATGCGGAAGCAAGCCTGACCCAATTGCAGCTTGGGCTGGAAGCAGATGCCGCGACGCTGCTTGAAGTGGCGGCAACCAGGCTTGGGCTTTCCTCGCGCGGGCAGGTGCGAAGCATGCGTGTGGCGCGCACCATCGCTGATCTGGCCGGCAGCGCCATGATCCGGCGCGCGCATATCGCCGAAGCGCTGGCCTTTCGCCATCGTATGCCGGGGCGGGTTGCTGCTTAAATCGATACGTCGGGAGCCAATCGCAGCACATAGGAACGCCAAGGCGCGCGGGTGGCAATACGCTCATAAAGCGCGATGGCGGCCTGGTCTGTCTCCGGCACTATCCAGCGCAGATGCGACCAGCCGCGTTTCTGGCCAAGTGCCGCAAGACCATCAATCAAGGCTTGCGCCACCCCCTGACGGCGGGCGGAGGAGCGTACGAAAAGATCATCCAGCGCGCCGCAGCGCCGCGCGAAGACAATTTCCGGCAGGTCGAAGAAATGCGCGAAGCCCAGCGCCTCATCACCGCGGAAGGCTCCCAGAATTTCTGCGCGCGGGTCAGCGGTGATCAGCTTCAGCATTTCAGGCGCCGTAGCGGGCGCAGCGCCGGCAAGATGCGGCGCCATCTCCGCGCCATAGGCAGCAAGCAACGGCAGCAGCAAGTGATGGTCAGGTGCAGACAGCAAGCGCGTGATCAGCGGCATCATATCTTGGGGCCCAAAAGCACTTAGAGCGGTCTCCGTTCACATGCGTTCACGGGAACCGCTCTAAACCTTTGCTTGGTCGCGTTTTCCGAGCCGCCAAGTCATTCCATTTGGCTTGAAAACACTTAGGGCGCCGCATGCTTGGCATGCGACGCCCAAGTGCCGGGATCCGGAAGCACCTTAGCTCGTCGGGGTTTCGGTAACCATCGGAGCAAGCGCAACGACCTTACGACGACGCGGGGCGGCCTTCCTCACGGCAGGCTTCTTCGCGGCAGCCTTCTTCGCAGCCGGCTTCTTGGTAGCAGCCTTCTTCGCAGCAGGCTTCTTTTTGGCAACAGCCTTCTTAGCGGCAGGCTTCTTGGCAGCAGCCTTCTTCGCAGCAGGCTTCTTCTTGGCAACAGTCTTCTTCGCAGCCGGCTTCTTGGCAGCAGCCTTCTTCACAGCAGGCTTCTTCTTGGCAACAGTCTTCTTCGCGGCCGGCTTCTTGGCAGCAACCTTCTTCGCAGCAGGCTTCTTCTTGGCAACGGCCTTCTTCGCAGCCGGCTTCTTAGCAGCGGCCTTCTTCGCAGCAGGCTTCTTCGCAGCCGGCTTCTTGGCAGCAGGCTTCCGCTTGGCGGGCGCCTTCTTCTTCGCCGCGGCCATTGCCATCGCCTGGGCGCGCGGGGTTTCTTCGGTTTCGATAGTCTCGATGATATCAGTCATCAGAGGATGAATCTCCATGTGTTCCTGTTGAGGGAGGTCAGGGGAAGGTCGCGGCAGGCGCGGCCAATGCCCAATTCCAACCCGGGGTACAGCAGGCAAGAACGATAATGGCGGCGACGCGCGGATCCCGATGCGCGGACCGACAGGACGCAAAGTCTCCGCGAAGCGCAGCCGCCAGCATCACCACGGCGCACGGCATTCCAGCGCGGCGTGTTCCCCCTGGCATCTCTCCCGCCCCTTGCACACGCTACGATGGCGGCTTGAGGTGGTGTGGAACCTTGATCGCCTGTGGCGATCTGTTCCTTGAGTCTGCGGTCCATGGACCGTCCTTCCCTGCTGCGGCAATTCTGCCTTGCCGATTGCAGTGTCTTCCCGCTTCGTCGCGCCTTCTTCAGGTGATGCACCTGGTTTCGGGAACGATCAATCGCAGCGCGAAGGCATTGCGAATCGCGCAAAAGAATCGCGCGCAAAGCACGCTATCTGCATCACCATGAGTCGTGTCAACAAAATCCGTCACATCTCGCAAAAAAAAATGCGCGCATCCCATCACGATGCGCGCAATGTGACATGCATGCCGCAGGTTTAGGCTCTGCAACGCACCTTCACCATCTCTGAAAAAATGATGAAGACATCAGCAAATTAACGCGCTGAGAGCGGCGGTACTGGGCGCTGTTCAGGCCCTGTGTACCAGGAAAGCGGACGGATCAGCCGATTATCCGCGCCCTGTTCAATCACATGCGCCGACCAGCCCGTGATGCGCGATGCGACAAAGATCGGCGTGAAGAGCGGGATTTCAAAACCCATCAGGTAATAGGCAGGGCCTGCCGGGAAATCGAGATTCGGGTGGATGTTCTTCTTCTCCAGCATCTCAGCGGCCAGGATGCGGCTGATCTCCATCCAGGTCTTATCGCCCACAACTTCGGCCATTTTCTCGGCATATTTGCGCATGGTGGGCACGCGGCTATCGCCCGTTTTATAGACGCGATGGCCAAAGCCCATCACCAGCGCCTTATGGTCGAAGCGGCTTTGGATCCATTCGCGGGCAAGCCTCGGGTCGCCGATTTCCTTCAGCGTATGCATCACCGCCTCATTGGCGCCGCCATGCAGCGGGCCCTTGAGCGAGGCGATGCCCGCCGTGATCGCGCCATGCATATCAGCGCCTGAGGACGTCACCAGCCGCGCCGTATAGGTAGAGGCATTGAAGGTGTGCTCTGCATACAGGATCATGGAAACATCGAAAGCTTTCAGCACTTCCGGCTGCGGCACCTTGCCCAGGATCAGGTTGAAGGCGTTCTCGGCAAAGCTATGCGCGGGGTTCGGCGCCACCACCGGCAGGCCGCGGGAAGCACGATAGGCCGCCGCAATCGCCGTTGGGATCTTGGCAAAAAGCCGCTTCGCCTTGCGATATTGTGCGGGCTGGGAGACATCAGCGGTCTCAGGGTCTTCCAACCCCATGAAGGAAACTGCCGTGCGGATGGCATCCATCGGGTGCGCATCCTTGGGGAATTCGCGGATCACGCGATGCAGCGCGGGGCTGATCTCACGATCGGCAGCGGTCTCGGCCTTGAAGGCAGCAAGCTGCTTGGCATCGGGCAATTCGCCTTCCCACAGCAGGTAAGACACTTCCTCAAAGCTGCAATTCTCGGCCAAATCCTGCACCGCATAGCCGCGATAGGTCAGGCTATTTGTCTCCGGCATCACCTTGGAGACGGCGGAGACATCGGCATAAACGCCGACCAGGCCCTTATAGATTTCGGGTTTCGTGGTGTCGTTCATCGGGTTTCTTCCCTTGCTATCCTGGCTTTGGGCCGGCGCACGCGGCGCCGACCCTGCCTTCCTCAATCCACAGTTCAGAAGATGCCGGGCTTGCTGTCCAGCAGGCCACCGGCCGGCAACGCCACATTCAGCGCACTCAGCTCACCCGCCTTCAGCTTCGTCAGATCCTGCACCACTTCCAGGAAGCGGTTGGACTCACGCGCCGAGATGATGCCATCGGTGATGGTCTTGAATTTGCGGATGTAATCCGCCCGGCCGAAGGGCTTGGCGCCATTCGGATGGGCATTGGCGACGCCAAGCTCATCCACCAGCCGCGAGCCATCCTTGAACAGGATTTCCGCGCGCCCGCCGAAGGAAAGCTCATTGGGGTCGCGGGAATGGTATTTGCGAGTCCATTCCGCTTCTTCCCGCGTTTCGACCTTCTGCCAGAGCCGGATGGTATCGGCGCGGCCCGCCCGCTTCGGCGCGTAGCTATCCACATGGTGCCAGCGGCCATCCTGTAGCGCGACCGCGAAGATATACATGATGGAGTGGTCCAGCGTCTCGCGGCTCGCCTTCGGGTCCATCTTTTGCGGGTCATTCGCCCCGGTGCCGATCACGTAATGGGTGTGATGGCTGGTATGGATGATGATTTTCTCAATCGCCTCCATATCCGCGATCTGTTCGCGCATGCGAAATGCCAGGTCAATCAGCGCCTGGGATTGGTATTCGGCCGAGTGTTCCTTGGTGTAGGAATCAAGGATGGACCGCTTGGGCTCGCCCGCTTCCGGCAGCGGCACTTCGTAATAGACCGGGCCATAGACATCCTTGCGGTTGGACCGCCCGGAAAGCACCCAGGCAATCACGCTGTCTTCGCCTTCATAAATCGGGGATGGCGCGCCTTCGCCGCGCATGCAGCGATCCACCGCTTCCACCGCCAGCTTGCCGGCATGGGCGGGCGCATAGGCCTTCCAGGATGAAATCTCGCCCTTGCGGGATTGGCGGAAAGAAATTGAGGTATGCAAAGCCTGCTGGATGGATTGAAACACCACTTCCTGCTTCAGGCCGAGCAGCGTGCCGATGCCGGCAGCGGCGGCGGGGCAAAGATGGGCGATATGGTCCACCTTATGTTCATGCAGGCAAATCGCGCGCACCAAATCCATATGCAGCTCATAGCCGGTCGCCAAGCCACGGATCAGATCGCGCCCGGATTTTCCCATGGCCTGCGCCACCGCCAGCACTGGCGGGATGTTATCGCCGGGGTGGGAGTAATCGGCGGCGAGAAACGTATCGTGCATGTCCAATTCACGCACGGCGGTGCCATTCGCCCAGGCCGCCCATTCCGGGGAAACCGTGGTGGCAGCCTTCACGCCGAATACCTGCGCGCCGCCCGCCTTCTTCGCATGGCCAAGCGCCATGCCGCGCGCGGAGACCACCGGGCGGCGATTGATGGCAGCGATGGCGACCGCGGCGTTGTCGATGATCCGGTTGATGATCATCTCCTGCACGGGCTTTTCAACCGCGATCTTATCCACGGCGACACCGGCCATTTTCCAGGCCAGTTGGTCTTCGCGCTTCAATAGCGCCTTGGATGGGTGAACCTTGACGGGGTGGAGCTTCATTTGGGGCATTCTCCCTTTCTTGTGGCTGGCGGCTTGCCTGATGCGCTTCTTCTGCGCCCATCCTGCGCCATCGTCCAATCCAATTGACGTGGCGCGCTGATAGGTTTTCCGTATGGGCGAAACAGTATCGGACTTCAGATGGATTTTCGCCTGATCCGCCGCTTGGGGCATTTTCTGGCCGTGGCCGAAGAAGGTCATTTCGGCCGCGCCGCCGCGCGGCTTGGCATTTCGCAGCCGCCGCTGACCGCGCAAATCCAGTTGCTGGAACGCGAACTTGGCGTGAAGCTGCTGGAACGCAGCGGCAGAGGCGCGCGCCCCACGCGCGAGGGGGAGGCGCTGCTGCCACTCGCGCGCCGCATCGCCGGCAATGCGGTAGATCTTGAAAGCCTGGCGCGCGAATTGCGCTTGGGCCATCACGCGCCTGTTTCAATCGCCTGCGTCACCTCGGCGCTGTTTGACTATCTGCCCCCCATCGTGCGCGCCATGCAGGCCGCGCGCCCGGAAGCCGCGATTGGCGTTAGGGAGATGGACACCGCCGAGGCTTTGGAAGCGCTCCGCCGTGGCGAGGTTGATCTGGCGCTGCTCCGCGCCGATCGTGATCGCGCGCCGATCAAGCTGAAGCCCTTGGGGGAAGACAGGCTCGCTGCCGCTTTGCCGGAAGGTCATCCGATCCTGGCAGGGCCTGATCCCCTGCCGCTCGCGGCACTCGCGGAAGCGCCGATGTTGATGCTGCCGCGCGCGATCAGCCCAGCCTATTCGGATGCCATGACAGCAGCCTGCCATGCGGCGGGCTTTACGCCGCGCGTGGTGCGCGAAGTGGGATCGGCCATGGCGCAGCTTGGTTTCGTTGCTGCGGGGCTTGGTGTGGCGCTGGTCTCGGAAGGCATGGCGCGGCTTAATCCGCCTGGCGTTGCCTTCCGCATCCTGGCTGGCCCCATTCGCGGCGTGGGTGTGGCGCTGGCCTGGAATGCGGAGCGGGAGAATGAGGCGACAAGCCTCGCGCTTGAGATTGCCGATGCGCAATTCGGGCCATCGGCCCTGGCCCGCAGCGCCCGGCTGCTTTAGGTTGGAAGACTGTCTTTGCGCATCCGCAGGAGTATCCCATGCCCGCCACCACCCCTTTTGATCGCGTCATTCGTGGCACGCTTGTGCTGCCCGACCGCATCCTGGCCAATGGCTGGATCGCGACACGGGGCGAGGTGATTGCCGGCATTGGTGACGGGCCATCGCCGGTCGCGACCTCGGTCGAGGATTATGGCGCGCGCTATATTATCCCGGGCTTGGTGGATGGGCATATGCATACCTCCTCCTCGCGCGGGTGGCCGGGGATTGAGGGTGCGTCGAAATCCGCTGCTGCCGGCGGTGTCACCACTTGCGTTGACATGCCCTATGACGTGCCGCGCCCGGTGACGGATGCCGGTATTTTCAAGGAAAAGGTAGAATATGTGAACCGCCTATCCCATGTGGATATCGCGCTTTACGGCACCATCCTGAAATCGGGCGGCGTGGATGCCATTGCCGGGCTTGCCGAAGCCGGCGCCTGTTCCTTCAAGCTTTCCACTTATGAATATGACCCGGTGCGCTTCCCACGCATTGACCACCTGACCATGGTCGCGGCCTTTCGCGAAATTGCCAAGACCGGGCTGATGGTGGCCGTTCATAATGAGGATCAGGAAATCGTGGTGCGCCTGACTGACGAAGCCAAGGCCGCCGGCAATACCTCCCCCATTTGGCATTGCCGCACCCGCCCGCCGCTCTGTGAAACCATGGCGGATCTCGAGATTTTCGAGATTGGGCTTGAGACGGGCACGCATGTGCATATCGCCCATTCATCACTGGCGCGTGGTTTTGAAATCGCGGAAGTGTTCCGCCGCATGGGCGGCAAGGCATCCGGCGAAGCCTGCCTGCAATATCTTTGCATGACGGAAGAAGACATCATCCGGCTTGAAGGCTTCGGCAAATGCAACCCGCCCTTCCGCACAGCGGATGAGGTGGAGCGCATGTGGGGCGCCTTTGCCAAGGGGCAGGTTGCCTATGTTTCGACCGATCACGCGCCTTGGCCGCGCGACCGCAAGACCTATACGGGCGATATCTTCACCGTGGGTGCGGGCCTGACGGGGATGCAAAGCTTTGCGCCGGTGATGTTCTCGCTATTGAAGCAGCGCGGGCTGTCGCCCAGCCTGATGGCGCTTTACTGCGCCGAACGCCCTGCGCGCTTCCATGGGCTTTACCCGAAAAAGGGCGCTTTGCGCGTTGGCGCGGATGCCGATTTGCTGGTGATGGAAGAAGGTGATTTCACCTTTGATGCGCGCGATATCCAGGACCAGGAAGATGCGAAATGGTCGCCCTATGATGGCATGAAGGTGAAGGGCCGCGTCGCCGCCACCTGGCTGCGGGGCAAGCAGATTTGGGATGGCAAGCAGGTTTTGGCCAAGCCCGGCGCCGGGCGCTTCGTGCAGCGTCAACACAGGGAAACCTATGTCGGGGAATAAGGAAAAGCCGCGCCCGGAAGGGCATTGGATCAAGCGCCCGCCGCGCCCTTCAAAGCAAGCCGCCCCACCGCGACGGCGCAAGCCCGGGCTGATACAGGCAATGATCGCGGGGTCGGTTGGCATTGTGCTTGGGATGCTGAACGCCGCTGCCACGGGGGCGGGCGGCCTGCCTGACCCCGTGCCGGCCATTGCCGCCGGCATTGGGCTTTGCATCGGCGCCATCGCCACCTGGCGGCTGTTTGGCGGCACGCCGCAGGATTTCAAGGATTTGTTTTTCTGAACCCTGCCTTGCCGCCGAGTATTGCTTGGCCCATGGAGGGCCTTCCATTTTCGCAGGGAGAAACGCGATGAATTCCAAGGATTATTACGTAAAGCATCTGGCGGTGGATCTGCCGCTGGCCACCGCCGATAAGATTGCCGATGTCACGTTGGCGACGGGCCGCGCGGCGGGCATGCTGCCGCTGACTGTGGTGGTGCTGGATGCGGGCGGGCATGTTGTGGTGCAAAAGCGCGAAGATGGTTCGGGCATTCTGCGTGCCGAGATTGCGCGCGGCAAAGCCTATGCCGCGCTAGGCATGGGGGCTGGCAGCCGTATCCTGCGTGACCGCTTGAAGGAACGTATTGCCTTTCAGGCGGCTGTCGCTGCCGCATCCGATGGTAGCTTTGTCCCCGTCCCTGGCGGCGTGCTGATCCTGAATGCCGCCGGTGCTGTGATTGGCGCTGTTGGTGTCAGCGGCGATGCATCAGACCGTGACGAGCACGCGGCCTGCGAGGGCATCAAGGCCGCCGGGCTCGCTTCCCACCCCGATGCGGCGGTTGAGAATTGGCGTGACGCGGCACTTTAACATTGACCGTCGCGCCGCGCTGTTTGGCGCTGGCGCGGCGCTGATTGCGGGGGGCGTGCGGGCGCAGGAGGTTTTTCCCTCGCGCCCGATCCGCATGATTATCCCCTTCCCCGCCGGTGGTCCCACCGATGTCTATGCGCGGCTTTATGCTGAGCGCCTCAGCCGCGAATTAGGCCAGCCGGTGGTGACGGAAAATCGCGGCGGTGCTGGCGGTGCGATTGGCTCCTTGGAAGTGTCTCGCGCGCGTGCCGATGGTTACACGATCTTGTTCGGCACGGCTTCGACCCATGCGCTCTATCCGCTGGTGACGCGTCAGCCGCAATTTGATGTGGTGCGCGATTTTACGACGATTGCGGAATTGGGCGGCGGGCCGCTTTGCTGGTTGGCGCATCCATCGCGCCCGGCGACATTGCAGGAATTTTTGGCAGCTGCGCGCGTGGCCAATCCGATGCTTTCTTATGGCTCGCCTGGCAGTGGCACCATCATGCATCTCGCGACCGAATTGCTGAAGCAGCAGGCGGGTGGGGTTACCATCACGCATGTGCCCTATCGCGGCGCGGCGCCGGCGATGAATGATCTGGTGGGCGGCACTTTGGCGCTAGCAGTAAATACATTCGGCGGAGGCTTGCCGCTTCATCAAGGTGGGCGCGCGCGCATGTTGGCGGTGGCGACCGCGCGGCGTTTGGACGCGGCGCTGGATGTGCCGACGGTTGCTGAAGCGCTTGGCCTGCCAAGCTTCGAAGCGGTGCTTTGGCATGCGGTATTCGCACCCCCT
>CAMCHA010000042.1 GCA_945874515.1 Asaia bogorensis | reverse complement strand
GCCAGGAAAACCACCACCGCAAATACGCCCTGGCGCCAGCCGGCCGCCACCGCAATGGGCGGCACGGCAGCGGCAATCAGCATGGCCCCCGCCGGCACGCCGCATTGCTTGAGGCTAAAAATCAGGCCCCGCCGCCGTGCAGGCGTGCGGGCGGCGAGCAAATGGCTGCCTGCCGGCGTTACCGGCCCATGGCCGAGCCCGGCAATGATGGCTGAGGCGAAAAGCGCCGCCGGATGCCCAAGTGCCGCCAAGGAGATGCCGAAGGCCGAGATCAGCATCCCCACCTGCAGAACCCGAATGCCGCCAAAGCGATGAATGAAAGCCCCCGCCAAGGGCCCGGACACCATGGCCCCTAGATAGACCAGCGCGGTATGCACCCCGGCAAGCGATGCAGCGATGCCGAGTTCAGCCGCGATGGCCGGCGCCAGCACCGGCACGGTCAGGAAAACGCCCATCCCGGCCAGATGCGTCCCCAAAAGGGCGATCATGACTGTCCAGACGGAAGGTGCAGCAAGCATGCTGGCGGTGTAACGGCGCCGCCGCCCGCGGGCAATTGGGGTGCGAAGAAGACTTGACCCGCGCCCGGCAATGCGCTCCCAAGCGCGGCATGAGCATTCTCAAGGGAATTCGGCACTTCATCCTGCTGCTGGGCCTCCTGCTGCTGGCCGGCCAGGCGCTGGCTCAGCCGGAACCGGGCAATCCGTTGGCGCAACAGCCCGCCATCGCCGTGCCCACACCGGCAACATTGTCGCCAGAGATTGAGGCGCTGCTCAAGGTTTTGCAGGATGATGCGCAGCGCGCTGAATTGATCCGGGCTCTGCGTGCCGCCGCACCAGAAGCGGAAGGGCTCGCGCCCGCGGCCCCGGCCAGCACGGAACCGGCGCTGCTGGCGCCGAATACACTCGGCGCGCAATTGCTCCAGGGCGCGTCGCAACGTCTCGCGGCATTTTCCGATCAGCTTGTCGCCACAGTGCAAGCCATTGCTGATCTGCCAGCGATGCTGGGCTGGCTGGCATCCCTCGCGCGGGACCCGATTACGCAATCGCGCGTGCTGGATGCATCCTGGAAGCTGATTCTGGTGATCGGCCTTGGCTTGCTGGCGGAATGGGCTGCGATGAAGGCGCTGCGTCGCCCACGTGACTGGCTGGATGCCCATGCGCCGCCAGACAATGCGGGCTGGGTGCTGCTGAAACGCGTGCCCTTGGTCCTGGGCCGGCTGGGCCTTGATCTGATACCGGTTGCGGCCTTCGCCTTGGTTTCCTACGGGCTGATCAGCGCCGTGCGACCCTTACCAAGCACGCAGCTTGTCATGCTGACGGCCAATAACGCCTATATCGTCTCACGCGTTGTCATGGCGGCGGCGCGGATGTTGCTTTCGCCGGCTTCAAGCCATTTGCGTATTCTGCCGGTCCTGGATGAAACGGCGGCCTATGCCACCATCTGGCTCAGACGTATCGTCATAGTGCTGGTTTCAAGCTATGCGGTGGCTGAAGCGGGATTGCAATTCGGGCTCCCCTGGTCTGCCCATGATTCAATCCTGCGCATTGCCCTGCTGTTGGTCACGCTGTTCCTGGTGATCATCATTCTTCAGAATAGGCAGTCTGTGTCAGCTTTCTTGCGCGCACCAGAATTGGCGGAAGGCGAAGAACCGGATCAAGCGCGCCGCATTTTCAGGATGCTGCGGGACCGAGCGTCTGATGTCTGGCATTTGGTGGCGATTGCCTGGCTCATCGCGGCGTGGGGAGTCTGGGCACTGGAAATCCAAAACGGTTTTTGGCGGCTGCTCAAGGTTTCCTTCGGCACCATCCTGATCCTGTCGCTTGCCAAATTGGCGGATATGGCCATGCGCCGCGTGGTCCAGCGTGCCTTCCGCATCACGCCTGAATTAGCCGCGCGCTACCCGGGGCTGGAAGCGCGAGCCAATCGCTACTTGCCCGTGTTGAAAGGCGCCGCAAGCCTTGCCATTGGCGCGATCGCGCTTCTGTTTCTCCTGGAAAGCTGGGGCTTGGAAGCCTTTGCCTGGTTTGGCCGCGGCAAGCTTGGCAATCGGCTGGTTTCCTCCATCGTTTCCATCACACTCACCATCACCTTGGCGCTGGTGATCTGGGAAGGCGTCAACGCCGCGATCCAGCGGCATTTGGAACGGCTCTCACGCGATGCCAAGGCTGCGCAAAGTGCGCGGGTGCGTACGCTGTTGCCCATGCTGCGCACGGCGCTTTTGGTGATGATCTTGATTTTTGTGGCGCTATCAGTGCTCGCGGAAATCGGCGTGAATGTCGCCCCGCTAATTGCCGGCGCCGGTGTGGTCGGCATTGCGGTCGGCTTTGGTAGCCAGCGACTGGTTCAGGATGTGATCACGGGCATCTTCCTGCTGCTTGAAGACGCGGTCGCAGTTGGTGATGTGGTGCAATTAGGCGGGCTGAATGGCGTTGTGGAACATCTTTCCATCCGTTCCATCAAGCTCCGCGCCGTGGATGGCAGCTTGCACATTATCCCCTTCAGTACCGTCACCAGTGTCACAAACCAGACGCGCGATTTCGCCTTTGCCGTGATTGATGTGAATGTTGATTACGGGGAGGATACTGATCACGTCGCCAAGACCCTGCGTGAGATCGCCGCCGAAATGCGCCAGGATCCGCGTTGGCGCCCCGTGATCCGCGATGATCTGGATGTCATGGGCGTGGACAAGCTTGGCGATTCGGGCGTGGTGATACGTGTGCGGCTGAAGACAGAACCATCCCAACGCTGGGCGGTCGCGCGGGAGATGAACCGGCGGATCAAGCGGCGCTTTAATGAGATGGGTATTGAGTTTCCCGATCCGCATCAGAAGCTGGTGCTGGCAGAAAAACACTCGGCGCAAACGGTAAGCGCTGCGCCGGAGGCACCGGCGGCGCCGGGTTAACCCCCCTCCACCGCCACTTCCAGCCGAAGCGGCGGCACATCGCGCCCGATCCATTGTTCTGAGCGTATCAACACACGATCCGCGGCCCGAAGCCAGAAGCGATTGGTGAAAGCCACGGCGCCCTCACAAATTTCAACCCGCTCAATCACACCACCAATGGCGGGTTCCTCAGGCTCAATCCGGCATTGTACCACCTGGCCGAAGCGCATCTGTTCTGGCCGGCCCTCAGCGCCCGCAAAGTCAAAACTATGGGCAAGGCGCACCGGTGCGGGGCCAAGCCGCGCAGCACGACGCAGCGGGTCATCGCCAATCGGTGTGTTTGCCAGCAGCATGGTGGGTAGCCCGGCCGTCGCGACAATCCGCGCCCCTTCCGTGACGAAGACCAGCCCCTGATCCGTGCGCCAAAAGCGCCGCGACCCTTCCTGGCGCACAGGGCGCGCCAAGCCGGCATCCTCGCCAAGCTCCGCCCAAAGCGCCCGCCCGGCCGGCGGTGCGGCCAAGGGAGCCAGCGCTTCGGGTGCAACAAGCTGACCTTGCGGTGCCGGGCCGGTCAGCCCTGCCCCGCCCAGCACGCTACAACCGCCCAGCATCATGGTGAAAAACAACGCCGCCGCCTTCATCAGATCAGCTTCGCATATTCACCAAAAGGTTGCGAGGACCCATCCTGCATTGACCTGCGTCAAGAATGCTTCGGGCGATCGGGCCTAGATTGCAGGGGCAAGCAGAAGGGAAATCCAATGTCCACACTCACCGCCCGTGATCTGATGACCACCGAACTTGTCACCGTGCCACCGGAAACCCCGGTGATTGCCATGGCGCGGTTACTCGCCGAACGCGGCATTTCCGCCGTGCCGGTGCTGGGGGCTGATGGCGCCCTGCTCGGCATGGTGACGGAAGCAGATTTGATCCGCCGCCTGGCCGGGGAGGAAGACAAGCCAGCTTCCTGGCTCAGCGGCCTATTTGGCGACCCGGCCCGGGGCGCTGAGCATTACGCCCGCACCCATGGCGCCAAGGCGCGCGATATCATGACCGAAAAGCTGGTGACCGTGGAACCCGATGCCACCGCCGCCCATGTCGCGCAGCTTATGGAACAGCATGGTATTCGCAGGGTGCTTGTGGTCTCCGAAGGGCGGCTGCGTGGGCTCATCAGCCGGGCCGATTTGCTGCATGCGCTGCTGCTGCCCGCCGAAAAGGCCGAAGGCATCCCGGATGCGCGCATCCGCGCCGCCGTACTGGCCGCCATGCGCAAGGAACCCTGGGCCGATACCTATTACATCATGGTGGATGTGAAGGATGGCGCCGTGACCTTCCATGGCTTTTCGCGCTCGGACGCCACCAAAAGGGGCCTCCGGGTCCTGGCGGAAGGCGTGCCGGGGGTGATTTCGGTAAAGGACGAGACACAACCGCTGCCGATGTATCTCTACGCTGCGTCGTGAAGGAGGGCTCCCCAACCCGGCTTGGGCCAAGCGGCTTTCACGCGTTAAACTTGACCAGATTGCCTAATCCCGCCTTGGTCCTTCTCGCCGCGAAAGCGCGGCGAGAAGGACCCAACCCATCTATGATCGCATTTTCCGAGCCGCCAAGTGGTTCCACTTGGCTTGAAAATGCTCTAGGCCCCGTCTTGCAGCTATGTTAAGCCGATGCCGTCGGGCGGGATGGGGCGCGAGTCTCAGGCCATCAGGCAGCCAGCCGCATTGTTTTGGGGAGCGCGGGCCAAGCCCCGCCAAATGGAGAGTTACGCGATGAGCGATACCGCCGAGAAGGTCAAGAAGATCGTGGTCGAGCACCTTGGCGTCGAAGAAGCGAAGGTGACCACTGAGGCATCCTTCATTGACGACCTGGGCGCGGACAGCCTTGACACCGTTGAACTGGTGATGGCGTTCGAAGAAGCCTTCGGCGTGGAAATCCCCGACGATGCCGCGGAAAAGATCACGACCGTGAAGGACGCGATCGACTACATCGAAAAGCACAAAGGCGCCTGAGCGCCCCTTAGCTGATCCAACGGGGAATCACGCGTGTTCCAAAAGGGTTTTGCGCCACGTCGCGTTGTCGTGACGGGCATGGGTATTGCTTGCCCGCTGGGTGTCGGCGTTGAGCATGTGTGGAAGCGCATGCTGGCCGGCCATTCCGGCATCGCTGCCATTCAATCCTTTGATGCGTCTAACCTGACTGCCCGGATCGCGGGGCAAATCCCCGCGGGCCAGAAGGCTGATGGCGGGCTCGACATCAATGAATGGATCCCGGTTAAGGATCAGAAAAAAATGGATCGCTTCATCCAGTTCGCGATGGTCGCGGCGGATGAAGCAGTCACCGATTCCGGCTGGGTGCCGCAGGATGAGGATCAGCGCTGCCGCACCGGCGTGATGATCGGTTCCGGCATTGGCGGGCTTGAGACGATCCACGAAGCCGCTTCCTTGATCTTGCAAGGCAAGATCAAGCGGATTTCCCCGTTCTTCATCCCCTCAGCGCTGATCAACCTGGCATCCGGCCACGTTTCCATCCGCTACGGCTTCAAGGGCCCCAACCATTCCGTTGTGACCGCCTGTGCTACCGGCGTGCATGCGCTGGGCGATGCGGCGCGGCTGATTGCGCTGGGTGATGCGGATGTGATGGTCGCCGGTGGGGCCGAAGCTGCGGTGGGCGAGATCGGCATGGCCGGCTTCTGCGCGGCGCGTGCGCTTTCCACAAACTTCAATGACAATCCAACGGCGGCGTCTCGCCCCTGGGATGAAGCGCGCGATGGCTTTGTCATGGGCGAAGGTGCCGGCGTGCTGGTGCTGGAAGAATTGGAACACGCCAAGGCGCGTGGTGCCAAGATTTACGGCGAAGTGATCGGCTATGGCATGAGCGGTGATGCCTATCACATCACCGCCCCGGCCGAGGGCCATGATGGCGCCTTCCGCGCCATGAAGGCCGCCCTTGCCAGTGCCGGCATCACGCCAGAACAAATCCAATATGTGAATGCGCATGGCACATCAACGCCGCTCGGCGATGATCTTGAACTGGAAGCGGTTGAGCGCCTTTGGGGCGATGCAGCGCGCGGGCTTGCCATGTCCTCCACCAAATCGGCTGTCGGGCATTTGCTGGGCGCTGCCGGCGCGGTGGAGGGGATATTCTCGATCCTCGCCATTCGTGACCAGGTAGCACCCGCCACGCTCAATCTGGAAAAGCCATCGCGTGAAAGCGCGATTGATCGCGTGGCGAAAGAACCCCAACCGCGCAAGATTGATATTGCGCTGTCCAATTCCTTCGGCTTTGGCGGCACGAATGCCTGCATCATCTTCCGCGGCGCCCCTTAATCTAGAATGAGTGAAACCTCGCCCGCGCCGCGCAAACGCCGCGGGCGGGTGGCGCTTGTCCTGCTGAGCCTATGCCTGGCAGTGCTGATCGGCCTTGGCGCAGCGGCCAAATGGGCGCGCGATATCTACGAAGCCCCTGGGCCGCTGGCCGCCGATAAGGCGCTGGTCATTCCGCGCGGCGGGACTGAAGCAATTGCCAGCGCGCTTAAGGAAGCTGGCATCATCGCCGATGGTCGGCATTTCCTGATTGCAAGCCAGCTCACGAAAAGTGCCGGGCCCTTGCGCGCGGCGGAATTAGCCTTCCCTGCTGCAGCCTCGCTCAAGCAAGTGCTTGAGATTTTGCGCGAGGCAAGGCCTATCCAGCGCCGCGTGACGATCCCTGAGGGGCTTTCCGCCCTGCAAATCCAGGCGTTATTGGATAAGACCGAAGGGTTGATGGGTGAGGCGGAGCCAATCGCCGAGGGCAGTATTCTGCCCGAAACCTATGCGTTTGAATGGGGCGATAGCCGCGCCGCGCTGATACGCCGCGCCCAGGCGGCGATGAACACCGCACTGGCAGAAGCCTGGCGGGACCGTGCGCCCAATCTGCCGATCCGCAGCGCGCGGGAAGCGCTGATCCTGGCATCCATCATTGAACGCGAAACCGGCAAGGCTGAGGAACGCGCGCTGGTCGCTTCTGTCTTCATCAATCGCCTCAGGCGCAATATGCCGCTGCAATCAGACCCAACAGTGGTCTATGCCGCAACGGGTGGGGCAGCACTGGAACGCGCCATTACGCGGGCCGATCTGGACCGCGACAGCCCCTTCAACACCTATCGCAATCGCGGCCTGCCGCCGGGGCCGATTGCCAATCCAGGGCGCGATTCGCTCCGCGCCGCCACGCGGCCCGCGACCAGCAATTTTCTTTATTTTGTGGCGGATGGTTCGGGCGGGCATGCCTTCGCAGAAACGCTGGACGGGCATAACCGCAATGTAGCCCGCTGGCGGGAAATTGAGCGGCAGCGGGGCAGTAGGCAATAAAAAAACCCGCGGAAGCTGCCCTCTGCGGGTTAGAACGGCACGGTAAAAAGACGCATCAGGCGGCCTTGGCGACCTGGGCACGCTCCAGGCGGCGCTTCAGCACAATGGCGCCCACCGTCAGCTTGCGGTCCGGCGTGCCGAGTAGGAAGGCATCAAGCCCGCCATTATGTTCCACAGTGCGGATGCCATTGGTGGAAAGGCGCAGCTTGATCGGCGCGGCCAGGATTTCCGACCAAAAGGAGCTTTCCTGCAGATTGGGCAGGAAGCGGCGGCGGCTTCTGTTATTGGCGTGGCTGACATTATTACCTGTCAGAACACCCTTGCCCGTAATGATACAGCGGCGAGACATAGCGGAAATCCAAACATAAAGGCGCGCAAGACAGCCTGCACGCGGGTTCAACATGAAGAAACGCTTTTGACGGGAAGCTCGGGGCTAGTCAAGCCCAGGAGCATTTTCAAGCCAAGCGATTTCGCTTGGCAACTCGGAAAATGCGACAAAACCAAAGACTGGGGACGCTTTAACGCGTTTCAACGCGGCGAAGGGGCCCCAGTTGGAGGGGGGGCGCGAAATTCGCCGCTTTCCACCGAAGCCAAGGCCTGGCGCAGCACCCCGGCCACGGCGCGGTCGTCCAAGGTCCGGGTCAGCACCCCAAGCGCCCCGCCCAGCAGGGCAGAGGCGATGGAAATCGGCTGGATTTGCTGCTCCATCATATATTCGATCGCCTTGTCCACGATCGAACCGGCATGGCTTAAATCCTCGGGCGCGATGCCTTCCGGGTCCATCTGCATGGGTAACTCCTGACTGTAACCGGCAAATAGGGAGGCTCAGGTGCCGGGGGAAGGGGGGACCGCATTAGGCCGCTGGCGGGGCATCTCCAAATCCGCCGCGGCCTGGGCGCGGGCGGCGGCCTCGGCAGCGGCCATGGCTTCCGATTGGCGGCGCCACATATCGGCATAAAGCCCGCCGGCGGCGATCAAGCCACCATGGGTGCCGCGTTCGGCAATGGCACCATCCTGCAGCACGATGATCTCATCCGCTTCCACCACCGTGGAAAGCCGATGCGCAATGACAAGTGTGGTGCGGTTGCGCGCCACGTCACGCAAAGCCGCCTGGATGTCCTGTTCGGTGCGGGTATCAAGCGCGCTGGTCGCCTCATCCAAAATCAGCAGGCGGGGGTCCTTCAGGATGGTGCGCGCAATCGCGACTCGCTGCTTTTCACCACCCGAGAGCTTAAGGCCGCGCTCACCCACACGAGTCGCGTAACCATCTGGCAAGCGCGTGACGAAATCATGCACCTGCGCAAGCCGCGCCGCGTTTTCGATTTCCGCATCGGTGGCACCTGGCCGGCCATAGGCGATGTTGTAGCGGATGGTGTCGTTGAACAGCACCGTATCCTGCGGCACCACGCCAATGGCAGCGCGCAGGCTTTGCTGCGTCATGCCGCGCACATCCTGCCCATCCACCAGCACGCGCCCACCCGTCACATCATAAAAGCGAAATAGCATGCGAGA
Source organism: Asaia bogorensis (assembly GCA_945874515.1). Lineage (GTDB taxonomy): Bacteria > Pseudomonadota > Alphaproteobacteria > Acetobacterales > Acetobacteraceae > Neoroseomonas > Neoroseomonas bogorensis_B. The sequence goes on along the minus strand of CAMCHA010000042.1, from coordinate 1,593 downwards.
GATGGTGGATTTCCCTGCCCCTGTTGGCCCGACAATCGCCAGCAACCGCCCGGGCGGCACAGTGAAGGAAACGCCCTTCAGGATTTCCCGATCCGGCCGATAGCCAAAGCGCACATCCTCAAAACGGATTTCACCAGCCCCAGGTGCCAGCGGTGTTGCATCCGGCGCATCGCGTACTTCAGCGGGCACATCAAGCAGCGAGAACATCTGCTCCATATCCGTCAGCCCCTGCTTGATTTCGCGATAGGCGAAGCCAAGGATGTTCAAGGGCTGATAGATCTGGATCAAATAGGTATTCACCATCACCAGATCGCCAATGCTCATGCTGCCATCGGCAATGCCGCGGCCTGCCAGCAGCATGGTGATGGTAAGCCCAACCGCCATGATGGTGGCCTGGCCCGCATTCAGCATATTGAGCGTGGTTTCACTTTTGACATAGGCGCTTTCGTAGCGCGTCAAGCTGTCATCATAGCGCCGTGATTCGTGTGATTCATTGCCGAAATACTTGACGGTTTCGTAATTCAGCAGGCTATCCACCGCCTTGGTATTCGCTTCCTCATCCGTCTGGTTCATCTGCCGGCGAAAGCGCAGGCGCCAATTGGTGAAAATCAACGTGAAGGCGACATAGGCGATGATCGTGCCAAGCATGGTGAGCGCGAAAGACGCCGCGAACATCCACCAAAGAATGACCGAGACAAACAGAATTTCGACAATGGTCGGAATGATGTTGAACAGCAGGAAATTGAGCGATGTCGCGATGCCGCGCACGCCCCTTTCAATCACACGGGAAAGCCCGCCTGTCGCGCGGTCCATGTGAAAGCGCATGGAAAGCGCGTGCAAATGGCGAAACACGTCCAAGGCAACGCGGCGCCCAGCGCGCGCCTGCACCTTGGAAAACACGGCATTGCGCAATTCCCCAAGCACCGAGGACATCACGCGGAGCAAGCCGTAACCCACCAGCAGCGCAATCGGCACGGCAATCACCGCACCAGCGCCTGATTGCGGCGCCAGCGCATCCACTGCACGCGCATAAGCGATGGGCACCAGCACATTCGCGGCCTTGGCCGCGGCCAGCAGCAGCAGTGCCGCCACCACGCGCAGCCGCAGCATGGGCTCGCCCACCGGCCACAGATGCGGCGCGATGCGGCCGAGTGCCGAGAAAGGAACGCCGGCACTTGGCCGGTTCGGGGGGGCGGGCGGGGTCATCGTTGGCTCTCTCATGGGCCAGAGAAGCCCCTCCGGGCAAGCCCTATAGCCTGGCTCGCCTTGCCGTGACGCCCGGTGTTAGATGGGCGGATGGACCGCTTCGCCCGGCATATCGCTGCCTGCAATAACATCCCCTCCCCCACCGGTTTTCTCGCCTTTCACATGGGCGGTGCGCAGGTGGGCTTCATCACGCCGGAACTGGCGCGTGCGCTGACCTTTCGCCCGCGCGATTTCCATTTTGACCAGCATGGTGTGGCCATCGCCGGCCGCTTGAAGACCAGCGGGGCGCGGAGCGATGCGCTCGCCGCCGCCCTGCCCGCCCTGGCTGAGGGTGGGTTTCTGCGCATCCGGCGGGAAGCCTTTGACGTGCGCCAAACCAGCGATGGG
>CAMCHA010000041.1 GCA_945874515.1 Asaia bogorensis | reverse complement strand
CGCACGCCTGCACGGCGGCGGGGCCTGATTTTTAGCCTCAAGCAATGCGGCGTGCCGGCGGGGGCCATGCTGATTGCCGCTGCCGTGCCGCCCATTGCGGTGGCGGCCGGCTGGCGCCAGGGCGTATTTGCGGTGGTGGTTTTCCTGGCCATTTCAGCGCTTTGCCTGCAACCTTTGCGCGCTGCGCTGGATGCCGAACGCGACCCCAAGGCAGCGATCCGGGGCCTGGGGCAGGTTTGGGCGGCGGCGGCTTCCAGCCTTGGCTTGCTCCGCCAATTCCCGATGCTGCGGCGCATGACGATCATGTCGGCGCTTTATGGCGTTTCCCAATTCTGCTTTTCGACCTTTTTCGTGGTTTTTCAGGTAGCAAGCCTTGGCGCATCCCTGACCGAGGCCGGATTGCGGCTGGCCTTTGCCCAGGCGGCGGGGGTGGCAGGGCGCGTGCTTTGGGGCGTAGTGGCGGACCGCACCGGCGCCGCGCCGGTCTTCACCGGGCTCGGTATTGGCGCGGCAGTCGCGGGGCTTGCGCTTTTGCTAGCCGGCCCAGGCTGGCCAGGTTCGGTCATTATCCTGGCCGGGATGCTGATGGGCGCCACTGCCATTGGCTGGAATGGCGTGTTTCTGGCCGAAATGGCGCGGCTGGCGCCTGCGGGGCAGGTGGGCGGCACCACAGCTGCGGCGGGCTTTGTCTTTGGCCTTTCCATGCTGGTCGCACCCCCCTTCTTTTCCCTGCTGGTGGACCTGACGGGCGGTTATGAGGCCGGCTTCGCGCTTTGCATCATCACCGCCCTGATTGGTGCGGGGCTCGCCTGGTCGGTGCGGGATGGGGCTGTCTCCCGCCCATGAAAGCCTGTAATATGACACTATGATCACGTTCCTCACCATTCTGGTTGCGCTTGCCATGCTGGCCACCGTCGGCGTTCTTTTCGCCGGGATTCTGGGCATGGCGGGCGGTAAGGCCAATCCCAAAACCGCCAATTGGCTTATGCGCTGGCGCATTATCTTCCAGTTCATCGCGGTGGCGCTTTTCGCCATTTTGCTTTTGCTGCTGAAAAGTTGACTCCTCCTTGCCCGGCCCGGCACAGGGCTTTAATACGAATCACGTCGGGCAAGGGGGCTAGAACCCCGCGCGCGGCATCCCGGCGCCTATCGGCCCCCTTTTTCCTGAAGGCTATGGTTGCATCATGAAGCTTCTGGTCCCCGTCAAGCGGGTGGTGGATTACAACGTTAAAGTCCGCGTGAAGGCGGATGGCACGGGCGTTGAAACTGCCAATGTCAAAATGTCCATGAACCCCTTTGACGAAATCGCGGTAGAAGAAGCCGTGCGGCTCAAGGAAAAGGGCGTGGCCACTGAAATCATCGCGGTATCCGCGGGCCCCGCTGTGGCGCAGGAACAAATCCGCACGGCGCTGGCCATGGGTGCTGATCGCGGCATCCTGGTGGAACATGATGGCGTGCTGGAACCGCTCGCGGTTGCGAAAATCCTGAAGGCAATCATCGCCAAGGAAGCGCCGGATCTGGTGATCCTGGGCAAGCAGGCGATTGATGATGACATGAACGCTACCGGCCAAATGCTGGCGGCGCTGATGGGCTGGCCGCAAGGCACCTTCGCGTCCAAGGTTGAAATTGCCGATGGCACGCTGAACATCACGCGCGAAGTGGATGGTGGCTTGGAAAAGCTGGCGCTGAAGCTGCCCGCCATCATCACCACCGATCTGCGCTTGAATGAACCGCGCTATGCGTCGCTGCCGAACATCATGAAAGCACGCAAGAAGCCGATTGAAATCATGAAGCCCGCTGATTTGGGTGTGGACCCCACGCCGCGCCTGACCGTGCTGAAGGTGGAAGAACCGCCCAAGCGCCAGGCCGGCAAGAAAGTGGGATCGGTTGCAGAACTTGTTGATAAACTGCGCAATGAAGCGAAGGTGATTTGACCATGGCGGTTCTTGTTCTTGCCGATCATCAGGACGGCGCGCTTTCTCAGCCAACCCGCAGCACGGTGGCCGCAGCCGCCAAGCTTGGCGATGTGCATGTACTGATCGCGGGCGGTGCCACTGGCCCCGCTGCTGCTGCTGCTGCCAAGCTGCCATCGGTGGCGAAGGTGCTGACCGCCGAGGCCGACATCTACACCAATGGCTTGGCTGAACCCATGGCCGCTTTGCTTGTGGCTTTGGCCCCCGGCTATTCGCATTTGCTGGCGCCGGCTTCCGCCGGGGGCAAGAATGTGATGCCGCGCGCTGCCGCTTTGCTCGATGTGCAGATACTGTCTGATATTTCCGACGTGGTGGATGCCGATACCTTCGTGCGGCCCATCTATGCCGGCAACGCAATGGCCACGGTGAAATCCGCCGATGCGAAGAAGGTGATCACGGTGCGCGCTGCTTCATTCGATCCCGTGCCGGCCGAAGGTGGCTCGGCGCCGATTGAAGCTGCGGCGACCGCTGGCGATCCTGGGCTTTCGCGCTTCTTGGGGTCCGAAATTGTGAAAACCGAACGCCCCGAACTGACGGCTGCGCGCATTATCGTCTCCGGCGGGCGCGCCATGGGGTCGGCGGAAAACTTCGCCATTGTCGAACGCGTAGCCGACAAGCTTGGAGCAGCCATTGGCGCTTCCCGCGCGGCGGTGGATGCGGGCTATGCGCCGAATGACCATCAGGTTGGCCAGACCGGCAAGATTGTAGCGCCGGAGCTTTATGTCGCGGTTGGCATTTCTGGCGCCATCCAGCATCTGGCCGGCATGAAGGACAGCAAAGTGATCGTCGCCATCAATAAGGATGAAGAAGCGCCGATTTTCCAGGTGGCCGATTACGGGCTAGTGGCCGATTTGTTCAAGGCCATGCCGGAATTGGAAGCCGAACTCGATAAAGTGTAACTTGCTTTGCCACGCGGCGCGATGCGAGGGTGCGTCCGGTTCGTTTGAGCACAGGAGCATGAGCCGTGACGGATATCAATAAACTTGGCGTGATTGGCGCGGGGCTGATGGGCAATGGCATTGCCCATGTGGCGTCACTTGCCGGCATTCCCGTGGTGCTGATGGATGTTCAGCAGCAGGCGCTGGACCGCGCGTTGGCGACCATGGCGAAGAACATGGACCGGCAGGTGAGCAAGGGCAGCGTGAGCAGCGCTGATCGCGACGCTGCCTTGGCGCGGATTGTGACGGCCACGGATAACAGCGCCTTCGCCGATTGCAACATGGTGATTGAAGCGGCGACGGAGAATGAGGAGATCAAAAAGAAGATCTTCGCAGCCCTTTGCCCGGTGCTGAAGCCGGATGCTTTTTTGGCGTCCAATACATCATCCATTCCCATTACGCGGCTGGCGGCGGCGACGGATCGTCCAGGCCGCTTCATCGGCATGCATTTCTTCAACCCCGTGCCGATGATGAAGCTGGTCGAGATCATTCGTGGCTTGGCCACGGAAGAGGCCACCTATCAGGCGGTGGAAGCGCTCACGAAGCGTATGGGCAAGGCGCCGGTCATGGCGCAGGATTGGCCTGGCTTTGTCGTCAACCGTATCCTGTGTCCCATGATCAATGAGGCGATTCAGGCGCTGATGGAAGGTGTGGGCGACGTGGCGGCGATTGATGCCGGCATGAAGCTTGGCGCCAATCACCCGATGGGGCCCTTGGAGCTTGCGGATTTTGTTGGGCTGGATACGCTCTATTCCGTGATGAAGGTGCTCCATGAAGGCTTGGGCGATTCGAAATATCGTCCTTCGCCCTTGCTCGCGAAATATGTTGAAGCCGGCTGGTATGGGCGCAAATCAGGCCGCGGTTTTTACGATTACAGCACCACACCGCCCACGCCGACACGCTGAAGCATTTGCACCTTGTCGGGGCTGGTACAATTTCAGGGCTGGCGCCTGAAGCTTCGGGAGCTTTACTTCGGCGGTTCCGTAACCGCGCGGCGCTTTCGCTACGGGATCATTTTATTTGATCTGCTGACGCTGGTTTTCGTGATTGGCACATCCTTCATGTCTCGCGAGCCCTGGGTGGGCGTGGTGGATGTGGTGATCGGGCTGATCCTGGCTGTCGAATATGCCGCGCATCTGGCAGCGCATCGCGCGCCCGGGAAGCATGCGCGGAGACCCTCAAGCCTGATTGATCTCATCGCCATCCTGTCTTTTCTGGCGCCGCTGACTGGGGAGGGTTTTGGCTTCCTGCGGGTGCTGCGTACGCTTAGGCTATTGCATACCTATAGCACCTTGACCGAACTCCGACGGGATATGCCCTTCTTCCGCAAGCATGAAGAAGCGGTGATTGCCGGCTTGCATTTGGCTGTATTCGTCTTTGTGATGACCGCGATCGTTTATGAAAGCCAGCACGGCATCAACCCGAAAATCGCCGATTACGCCGATGCGCTATATTTCACCGTGACAACGCTGACTACAACAGGTTTTGGTGACATCACGCTGGAAGGTAAATTCGGCAAACTGCTTTCCGTTTTTATCATGATCTGCGGCGTGACGTTGTTTTTACGCCTGGCGCAGGCGATGCTCCGCCCGCGTAAGGTGCGCTTTCCTTGCCCAAGCTGCGGGCTGCAACGCCATGATCCGGATGCAATCCATTGCAAGGCTTGCGGTACCAGGATCGTCATTCCTGATGAGGGCAGGGACTAAAGCATTTTCAAGCCAAGTGGAATCACTTGGCGGCTCGGAAAATGAGACCGAACAAAACTTTTAGTGTGTTTCCCGCGAACGAAAGTGAACGGGAAACACACTAAACCGGCGTGCGCCATTCCGCATGAGCATTGGTCGTACCGCGCACCACGCTTTCATACGCTGCCTGCAAGCGCATGCTGATGGCACCAGGCTTGCCGTCACCAACCGGGAGACGATCCACACTCGTGATCGGTAGCAATTCCTGCCCTGTGCCGCAGAAGAACAACTCGTCCGCGATGTAAAGCTCGGTCCGATCAATGATGCCTTGTTCCACAGCCAAGCCATGTTCGGCGGCGAGATGGATGACGGTATCGCGCGTGACGCTTTCCAGAATGTCGTTTTCGCGTGACGGCGTAATCAACTTGCCATCACGCACCATGAACAGGCAGGCGCCGGTGCCTTCGCTGATCTTGCCCGCGCGGGTCATGAGTAGCGCATTGTCATAGCCATCCGCCTTGGCCTGCAACATGGCGATGCGCCCGGCATGGTAATTCGCCGTCGCCTTGATGCGCGGCGGCATGGTTGTATCTGAAATACGCGTCCAGGAAGAAACATGCACCGAAAGCCCGCTGCTGCGCTTGGCATTGCGTTCGCGCGGCATGGCACCGCAAGCCCAACCCACACTGCCCGTGGAAGCCATGGACCCCAGGCTTTCGATATGTACCTGGATGCGAATATAGCAATCATCATCGGGCGCATTGGCGCGAATGGCATCCAGCACGCCTTGGCGCATTTCATCGCGTGATGGCGGATTGTCGAAGCGCATGAATTTCATGCCCTGATCCAAGCGCACGAGATGTTCTTCCAGCCGGAAGACTGAAAGCTGCTTGGTGGCTGGGTTCATATAGGCGCGGATGCCTTCAAACACCGTGCCGCCATAAGCGTGGCCCACCGAAAACGGATGCACGCGTGCTTCATCAAAGGCAATCTTCTTGCCGTTTTGGATAATGTATTTTGCTGTCCAGGCCATTGGTTTCCTCATTTATCCTTGGAAGTTTGCGCTTGCGCTTCGTCAAAGCCACCCTGGCCAGTCAGCGCCGCCCAGGCCTTGTAGCGTTCTGATGCCGCAACGCGGCCTGCCGCAATCATGCCGCGCCAAACGCCGCAGGCTTCCACAAAGCGCGGAATGGAGCCGGGGAACATCGCGAGCGTGATAGCCTCCGCGATTTCATCTTCCGGCACGTTGTCCGCATAGGCTGCTTCAATCTGCCATTCCAGCACCCGCCAGCGCGCGCGGCAGACCTGCACGGCACATTGCGCCAGGTGCACAAGCCGGCGCGGTGCGGCGGGGGCGATGGCCGCCACCGCATCCAGATAGGCAGCGCGCGGATCAAAGGGCGCCAATTGCGCGCCCCAGCGATGCGCGGCGAAATCGAAGGCCTCGGCGCCGATCGCGAGAGCAGCGGCAGCGAAAGCCGCACCGATCATCGCATCATCCCCGCCGGCGGCGCGGAATTTGGCGATGTGATGCGTCGCCAAAGCCTCATCCGTTGCGGCCAGCACCGCAAGCCAGACGAATTCTCGGTCGTGATGCGACAGCACGCGATCATCCAAGGCCATAGCGGAATAGGCGGCGTCATAGCCTTCCAGCAGGCGGGGGAAGGCCAGCGCCAATAACCCGTGATGCGGCAGCAAATAGCCGCGCTTCGCCTTGACGGCGGCGAGCCTGGCTTCCAGCGCTGCGGAGGTTTCAGCGCTCACGTTTTCTTCTTGGTCATTCATCCTTGGGTCAGGCTATACCGCTTCCAAGCCCTTGTAATCCCCCGCCCGGGGCAGGAATATTCCGCCATGTCCAAGACAGAACTGCAAAACGCCCCCATCCTGCTGCGGGAAGATCGCCCGGGCGGCATCTGCGTGATCACGCTGAACCGACCCGCCCAGCGCAACAGCCTTTCGCGTGCGCTATTGCAGGCGCTGGAGGAAATGCTGGCGGAGATCGCCGCAGATAGCACCACACGCGTGGTGGTGCTGGCGGGTGCCGGCACCGTGTTTTGCGCGGGGCATGATTTACGCGAAATCACCTCGCATCGCGCCGATGCGGATGGCGGGCGTGGCTTTTACGCCGATGCCATGGCGGCTTGTGCGCGAGTGATGCAGGGGATTGTGCGGCTGCCTCAGCCGGTGATTGCCGCGGTGCAAGGGGTGGCCACCGCCGCCGGCTGCCAATTGGTTGCAAGCTGCGATTTGGCCGTGGCGGCGGAAGATGCGCGGTTTTGTACGCCGGGCGTGGATATTGGGTTGTTCTGTTCCACGCCGGCGGTGGCTTTGGCGCGCGCGGTGCCGCGCAAGGCCGCGATGGAAATGCTGCTGCTGGGTGAGATGGTGCCGGCAGATGAAGCTCAGCGCCTGGGCCTGGTGAACCGCCTGGCGCCGCGGGACGCGCTGATGGAAACCGCGCTGGGCTTGGCCGCGCGCATCGCTGCCCATTCGGCAATCACGGTGCGCATGGGCAAGCGCGGCTTTAATCGGCAAATCGAATTGCCTCTGGCAGAAGCCTATGGCGAAGCGGCTGCGGTGATGACGAAAAATCTGATGGCGCGCGACGCGGCGGAAGGCATTGGCGCCTTCCTGGAGAAGCGCCATCCGCAGTGGGAAGACAGGTGAAGAATATGTCGGCTGGAAAATACGAAACCGCGCTGGATCGCAATGCGGCCAATCATCAACCGCTGACGCCGCTGTTGTTTCTGGAACGTGCCGCGCAGGTTTATCCGGATTATCCTGCCGTGGTGCATGGCAGTATCCAGCGCGATTACGCCAGCCTGCGCAATCGTTGCGTGCAGCTTGCCCATGCGCTTTCTAAGCGCGGCATTGGGCGTGGCGATACGGTCGCGGCTATTCTCCCGAATATCCCGGAAATGCTGGAATGCCATTACGGCGTGCCCATGGCCGGTGCCGTGCTGAACGCCATCAATACGCGGCTGGATGCGCCGACCGTGGCCTATATCCTCGATCACGGTGAAGCCAAGGCCGTGATTGTGGACCGCGAATTCATGCCGGTGCTGCGCGCCGCACTCGCCGAATGCACGGCGAAGCCCATGGTGATTGAAGTGCAGGATGCGCTGGCACCGGAAGCGGTGCATGGCGAAAGCCTTGGCGGGCAGGAATATAAAAGCTTCATCGCTGAAGGCAGCGCTGATTTCGCTTGGGCGATGCCAGGCGATGAATGGGATGCGATTACGCTGAATTACACATCCGGCACCACGGGCAAGCCGAAAGGTGTTGTCTATCACCATCGCGGCGCCTGCCTTTTGGCAACTGGCAATGTGCTTTCCGCTGGCATGGGCAAGCATCCATCCTATTTATGGACGCTGCCGATGTTTCATTGCAATGGCTGGTGCTTTCCCTGGACTATAACTGCACAGGCCGGCTTGCATGTGTGTCTGCGTGCCGTGCGTGGCCCCGATATGTGGCGGCTGATGGCAGAACACGCGGTTAGCCATATGTGCGGCGCGCCGATTGTGATGGCGACCTTGCTCGCCACACCAGCGACGGATAAGCGCGCGCTTTCGCACCAGGTGCAATTCGTGGTCGCCGGCGCGCCGCCGCCCGAAGCCGTGCTCGCCGCCATGAAGGAAGCAGGTTTCGCTGTCTGCCATGTCTATGGCCTGACCGAGGTTTACGGCCCAGCGGTGGTCAATGAATGGCATGGCGAATGGAACGCCAAGCCCGCGCCGGAACAGGCCGCGCTCATGGCGCGCCAAGGCGTGCGCTATCTGGCGCTTGAAGGCCTGGATGTGATGAACCCTGAAACCATGCGCCCCGTGCCCGCTGATGGCATGACGATGGGCGAGGTGATGATGCGCGGCAATGTTGTCATGAAGGGCTATTTGAAGGACGCCGCTGCCACGCAATCCGCCTTTGCCGGTGGGTGGTTTCATACTGGCGACCTCGCGGTGAAGTATCCGGATGGGTATCTTCAGCTCAAGGATCGGTCGAAGGACATCATCATCTCAGGCGGGGAGAATATCAGCAGCATCGAAGTGGAAGATGCGCTTTACAAGCACCCCTCTGTTGCCGTGGTGGCGGTGGTGGCGAAGCCCGATGAGAAATGGGGCGAAACACCCTGCGCCTTTGTGGAATTGAAGCCCGGCATGGCGGCAACGCCTGAGGAGCTGATCAATTTCGCGCGCCAGCATTTGGCGGCCTTCAAGCTGCCGCGTCATATTGTCTTTGCGGAATTGCCGAAAACCTCAACAGGCAAAATCCAGAAGCATGTGCTGCGCGCACAAGCGCGGGCGCAGTAGGGAACAGCCGATCATGCAAGAATTTCGCGGGGTTTTCCCTTACCTTGTATCCCCCATCGCGCCAGATGGGTCTGTGCTGGAAGGAGAATTGCGCCGGCTGGTGGATCATTTGATCGCGTCCGGCGTGCATGGGCTGACGCCCTTGGGCAGCACGGGTGAGTTTGCCTATCTGGATGCAGCGCAACGTCGGCGCATTGTTGAAATTGTCGTCTCGCAAACTGCGGGCCGCGTGCCCGTGGTGGCCGGCGTTGCGGCGACCACGATTGTGAATGCCGAACGCCAAGCGCGCGATTACGCGGCGATTGGGGCGGATGGCATTCTGGCCATTCTGGAAGCCTATTTCCCGTTGAATGATGCGGCGGTGGTTTCCTATTTCACCGCTATTGCGGATGCCACTGAATTGCCGACGGTGCTCTACACCAATCCGAATTTCCAGCGTTCGGATCTTTCCCTGCCGGCGATTGAAAAGCTTTCGCATCATCCGCGTATTTGCCTGATCAAGGACGCCTCCACCAATACCGGTCGCTTGCTGTCCATCCTGAACCGTACGGAAGGGCGCATCGGTGTTTTTGCAGCCTCCGCCCATATTCCGGCGGCGGTGATGATGATTGGCGGCAAGGGTTGGATGGCGGGGCCGGCTTGCGCCATTCCGCGCGAAAGCGTGCGGCTATACGAGCTATGCCGCGCGGGGCGCTGGGATGCGGCCATGGCGCTGCAACGTGCGCTGTGGCGCGTGAATGAATTATTCGCGGCGCATTCGCTTGCGGCCTGCATCAAAGGTGCGCTGCAAATCCAAGGCTTCGCGGTTGGTGACCCGATCCTGCCGCAAGCACCACTTTCGTCCGAGGGGCGTGTTGCGGTGGAAGCAGCACTCAAGCTTGCGGCGGAAGCGCTCTCCGCCGCGCCAGAAGCCTGAACGGGTGACCATTCCGCAAAAGCGCCTGCCTTTCATCCTGGGCGCCATGGCGGCCATTGGGCCGTTTTCGATTGATATGTATCTGCCGGCTTTGCCGATGCTGGGCCAGTCGCTCGGGACCACGGCGGGAGCGGCGCAGGCAAGCCTTGCGGTGTTTTTTCTGGGCATGGCGCTTGGGCAGATCTTTTACGGGCCACTCGCGGATCGTTACGGGCGGCGCCTGCCGCTGTTCATCGGGCTTGGCGTTTACACGGTGGCTTCCCTGATTTGCGCGCTGGCGCCCAATATCGAAAGCCTGATTGCCGCGCGGTTGATGCAGGCGCTTGGCGGTTGCACCGGCATGGTGATTTCGCGTGCTGTGGTGCGTGATGTCGCGGATGAACGCGGCGCGATCCGGCTGATGGCCAAGCTGATGCTGGTGATGGGTGTCGCGCCGATCATCGCGCCCATCATCGGCGGCGCGCTGTTAGGCGTGATTGGCTGGCGCGGGATATTCCTGTGCCTTGCGGCTTACGGCGC
>CAMCHA010000040.1 GCA_945874515.1 Asaia bogorensis | reverse complement strand
TGGATGCGGATTGCGCCTTCCGCCCCGATGGCTACTACGGAATTTCCAAAGTCTATGGCGAGATGATGGGGCGGATGTACAGGGACAAGCATGGGGTTGAGAACATTAACCTCCGCATCGGTTCTTGCCAGCCAAAGCCGCTCGATCGGCGCATGCTGTCCACCTGGTTGTCCTACCCGGATCTCACGCGTTTGATTGAATGCTGTGTGCTGGCGGAGAAAGTGGGTCATGCGGTGATCTTTGGTCAATCCAATAATCCAACCGGCTATTGGGGAGAGGATCATCGCGCGCACATCGGTTGGGCGCCGCAAGACAATGCCGAAGCGTGGCGCGCAGAGCTTGAAGGCATCACATCTGATCCGGTTTCTGAGCGCTATCAGGGTGGCGCCTATACCGCCATTGAATATTCCCGCAGCGCGCCATCACCGCGGGATCACTTTGCGCCGGAATGAAGCTGCAGCACGCTGATTGGCAGGCGCTGATCTGCCCGGAACAGGGCGCGGCTTTCGCAAGCCTGCGATGGCGTGGGCGTGATGTTCTTGTGCCAACGCCCGAATGCGCGTGCCATCCGGGCAGCTATGGCGCCTTCTGGATGCTGCCTTGGGCCAATCGGCTGGATGGTGGGCGCATCGCGGGCCATGAAATGCCGATCAATCGCGCGGCGGAAGCCAGTGCCATTCATGGCCTTGCGCGTGATTTGCCTTGGGAAGTGACAAGCACCGCCGCTGATCACGCGATTCTTCAGCAACGCCTGTCCTTCGCGCCTTTTGATTACGCGGCGCGGCTTACGGTTTCGCTAGATGCCGATGGCCTGCTTATGGAAATGGAATTACGCCATGAAGGCGCAGCACCCGTGCCTTATGGCATGGGCTGGCACCCTTGGTTCATCCGTAGCGCTGCGACATCACTGCATCTGAAAGCGACGCAACGCGCCAGCCATGATGCGCGCGGGCTTCCGCAAAACTACACACCCTGCACCGGCATCGCGGCAGATGAGGCTGGCTTGATCTGGCTGGATAATTTCTTCGCCGGTTGGGATGGCGTGGCGCGCCTCGTTACACCCGCCGGCATCATCACGCTCACCGCCACCGGCGATTTCGCCGCGGGCGTTCAGGTCTATGCGCCACCCACGCAGCCCGTGATCTGCGTGGAACCCGTCAGCCACATGCCCGATGCGCCCAACCGCCCGGCACTTGCTGCCGCCGCACCCATGCGGGTTTTGGCGCAAGGCCAATCGCTGCGCGGCACCATTCGCATAATCGCCGCCTGATCTGGCCCTGATCAGCGCATCATGGCAGAAGGGTGCTGCATTGCAGCGTAACCGGATATTGACCCATGCCGCTTTCTGAACCCGCCGAGCGAAACCTGCTCCATCTGCGCGACATCCAATTGCGCGGCTATCAGCGCAAGGACGGGCTTTTCGATATCGAAGCCCATCTTGTGGATACCAAAAGCTACGGTTTCAACAATGAAGGCCGCGGCTGGATCGAACCAGGTGAGGCTTTGCATGGCATGTGGATCCGCATGACCATCAATGAGGATTTTGAGGTGCTGTCCTGCGAAGCCGCATCCGATTTCACGCCCTATGATATCTGCCCGGCTGCCGCGCCCAATTTCGCGCGGCTTGCGGGCCTCAAGATTGGGCCTGGCTTTGTGCGCGCGGTGAATGAACGGGTTGGCGGCATCCACGGCTGCACGCATTTGCGCGAGGTGATCGGCCAGATGGGTACGGTCGCCTTCCAAACGCTCTATCCCGTGCGCCGCCAGCGGGAAGTGGAACAGGCCGCAGCGCGCCGCGCGGCAGGCGAGGCTGTGGATGAAAAAAAGGTCAGGCCGGCACTGATTGGCACCTGCATCGCCTATGCGCCGGATAGCCCAGTCGTGAAGCAGCGCTGGCCTTGGTATGAACCGGAAAAGGCGGAATAGCTTTCGCGCCAACCGCCCCGGTTGACCGCTTGGCGTCATCACGCCAGCCTGCCCCATCCAATTCATGAAGGAGCGTAAGATGTCCGACGATCAGGCGCTGTTCGACAAGGGTTTGCCCATCCGCCGTGCGGTATTGGGCCCGGAATATGTGGATTCGTCCATGGCGAAGGCCGATGAATTCATGATGTCCTTCCAGCGCGCCACCACCGCCTGGGCCTGGGGCTGGGCTTGGGGCGATCCCACGCTGGACCGCAAGACCAGGTCGCTGCTGAATCTGGCGATGCTGACCGCACTCGGCAAAATCCCGGAAGTGAAGCTGCATGTGAAGGGCGCGCTGAATAACGGCGTCACCGTGGATGAAATCAAAGCCACTTTGCTGCATGCCACGGCCTATTGCGGCATTCCAGCTGGGCTTGATGCCTTCAAGGCCGCGCATGAGGTGTTGATCGCCGAAGGCGCGATTCCGGGGAAGAAGTGATGTCCCCAGCAATGAAGCGCATCGCCTTCGCCGGCATCGGCAATATGGGTTGGCCCATGGCGGCCAATCTGGTGAAGGCAGGGTTTGACGTGACGGTATGCGATGTGGTGCCAGGCCGCGCGGCATCCTTCGCCACAGAAACCGGGGCGAAAGCCGCCGCAACGCCCGCAGAAGCTGCCGCCGGCGCCGATTGCGTGGTGATCATTGTGCCGACCAGCAAGCAGGTTGGGGAGGCAGTGGAAGCCATGCTGCCATCGCTGAAGCCTGGCATGCTGGTGATTGACATGACCTCTGGCCAGCCAGGCCGCACGCGGGAAATCGCGGCGATGCTGGAAGGCCATGGCGTGCCGATGATTGATTGCCCTGTTTCGGGTGGCGTGCCGCGCGCCAAATCTGGCCAGCTTGCCATCATGGTGGGTGGCCCGGACGCTGAGATTGATCGTGCGGAGCCCGTGCTGAAGGCGATGGGCACATCCGTCTATCGCTGCGGAGATATTGGCGCCGGCCAGGCGATGAAGGCGCTGAATAATCTAGTCTCGGCCGGCGGGTACCTGATCGGGATCGAAGCCCTGCTCATTGGCCAGCGCTTCGGGCTTGATCCGACAACAATGGTGGATGTGTTGAATGCCAGTTCCGGCATGAATAATTCCACGCAGAAGAAGTTCAAGGAATATGTGCTTTCGCGTCGCTTCGATGCGGGGTTTGGGCTTGATCTGATGGTGAAGGATCTGTCCATCGCCCTTGAAGTGGGGCGGGAGACAACAACGCCCGCGCCATTCTCAGCACTCTGCCGGGAAATGTGGCTGGCGGCAGCCACCATGCTCGGCCCGGGCGTGGATCACACCGCGGTTGCAAAAATGCTGGAACAAATGACCGGCACGGTACTTGGGGGGAATCAAGAATCATGAATTGGGAAGTCTATGCCATCCGTTACGGGCGGCATGAACGCACGGCGCAGACGAATTTTCTGCTGCCCGTGCCCGATGCGCATGAAGCCATGCCGCTTGATTACTTCATCTGGTTGCTGCGCGCGCCAGATGGGCAGGAAATCGTGGTGGATACTGGCTTTGATGAGGAAACGGCTGCCGGCCGCGGCCGCACCATTTCGCGCAATGTGCGCGATAGCCTGAAGGCCATGGGCACGGATGCTGCTAAGGTTTCAGACGTGATCATCACACATTTGCATTATGATCACGCGGGTTCGCTTGGTATGTTCCCCGGTGCGAAGTTCCATTTGCAGGAACGCGAAATGCACTTCGCAACTGGCCGGCACATGTGCGTGCATGCCATTCGTCTGCCCTTCGAAGCGGCGCATGTGGTCGCCATGGTGAAGGCGCTTTATGCTGATCGCGTCGTGTTCCATGATGGCGATGGCGAAGTGGCGCCGGGTGTTTCCGTGCATCGCGTCGGCGGGCATTCGGATGGCTTGCAAGTGGTGCGCGTGCAAACCGCGCGTGGGCCGGTGGTGTTGGCCTCTGACGCCATGCATTTCTACGCCAATGCACTCAGCGGCAATCCCTTCCCGATCATTTACGATCTGGGGGCGATGGCGGCGGGTTGGCGCGCGGCAAAGAAGCTGGCGGGTGGCGATGATAGCCGCGTGATCCCGGGGCATGACCCGGATGTGCGGCGGCGCTTTCCGGAAGTGGCAGGGCAGGGGGGCGAAGTGGTTGCTCTTCATCTGCCGCCGAAGGACTGAACAAGCCGGGCGCCTGAAGATTCTTCAGGCGCCTATTGCGTCTGGCTCGGCAGAGGTGGTTGCGGGTCGTTCGA
The DNA here is from genome assembly GCA_945874515.1 of Asaia bogorensis. Taxonomy (GTDB): domain Bacteria; phylum Pseudomonadota; class Alphaproteobacteria; order Acetobacterales; family Acetobacteraceae; genus Neoroseomonas; species Neoroseomonas bogorensis_B. The sequence goes on along the minus strand of CAMCHA010000040.1, from coordinate 6,280 downwards.
TCGGGCAGGGCGCATCGGCTTCGAAATAGGGTAGCCAATACCAGTTCTCGATCCGCGGCCGGATCCATGCCTCTGACCGCGCGTCAATCTGGTCTGCCAGATGCCGCGCTAGCGCTTCACCCTTCATGCCTGCGGGCCGTTCCAAAGCTGGCTGAACCACTACGCGATATTTTGCCAGCCCCAGATACTCGACAAAAACGGGAAGAATATTGACATCATGTCGCACCGCAAGTCGTGCCGCGAGCCAGCGATTGCCGGCATAGGGCAGGGTACGACCAAGGCTTGGGCTCCAGACATACCCCTTCTTTTCTTCGTCAATATAAATCAAAAGGCCTTTGCCTTCTTGTAGCGTACGGTCGAGTTGTCGTGCGGCTGATGGCGACGCGGGGATGAATTCCAGACCGGGCCAGGCTTTACGTGCATCAAGCACCAATTTCTCTCGAATTCCGCTACCAAGCGGCAGGTAGAGTGCTGTCCAATCTGCCCACTTGTAGGCCAGAGTGCAAACATATTCCCAATTCGCAACGTGGCAGCCAACAAGGATGAAAGGTCTGCCCGCAGCATCAAGATGTTCCCCGCCGACGATTTCGACCCTGCTTGACGCGAAGAGTCGCTGGAGATTTGGATATTCAGCGTATTGCTGGCCAATCCTTCGGGTGAAGGCGATAACGCGCCGATCAAGCTCAGCCGGGTCGGTGATCCCCGAAAAATGTGCGATGTTTCTGCGCAGGCGTTGTACCCAAAGGCTTTTACCTTTCAGTGCCGACCTGCCGCGCATGGCGCCTATCTCACCACCAAGCCAGGATGCCCAGGTGATTGGCAGGCGGCGCAGAAGCTGCACCATAAAGGCTTCGAACAACTCCTTCCTCTTCGGCCGTGCCGCCATTATGCGGCTCTTCTTGGGCTCAGGCGCATGGGCAGGCCTTGATGCGGCCGCAGCGTCAGGCGGCATTCGATCTCAACCTTGTGGTCCTTCTCGACTTCAGCGGTGAAACGCTGCGCCAGGGTTGCGAGACACAGAATTCCCTCAATCATGCCGAATCGTAGTCCTAGACAGACGCGCCGGCCCACGCTGAAGGGAAGATAAATGAATTTGTCTGGGCGCGGTTGATCCGGCAGAAAGCGTTCCGGAATGAAATGATCTGGTTTTTCCCAATGCGCCTTATGCCGATGCAAAAGCCAAGGCACAACAAGAATGATGGTATCTTTCGAAATCTGATGTCCGTTCACCGCATCATCTTGTCTTGCCTGACGGCTCAGGATGGGTATGGGTGGATAAAGACGCAAGGCTTCTTCAAAGACTGCGCGCGTATAATGCAGCCGGGGTACATCTTCCAGGCTTGGTGCCCGCCCACCAAGCACCTCATCCAGTTCGGCATGCAACTTGGCCGCGGCGCGTGGACTATGACCCAAAAGATACCAACACCAGGCGAGGGAGTTCGCCGTTGTTTCATGCCCTGCCATGAACATCACAATCGCTTCATTACGCGCGGCATTCGCGCTGACAGGGCAACCACCGCCGTTATCTTCACCATGCTTCAACAGTTGGGACAGCAGCGTAAAGCGTCCACCCTCACTACCGCTGCGATGGCGCTGAATAATCTGATCAATGACATCCTGCACCATTTGCGCGGCCTTGCGGGTGCGGTAACGCCGAAGCGGGTTTGAAAGCCAGCCAAGTGCGGGAAGACCCAATGTATCAGCCAAGCCGCTTTGTTCTATTTCTCGTTGATAGTCTGAAAAGCCACGCACGACGCGCGCTGCCTCTGCATCGCTTGTCTCATCGCCAAAGACAGTTCGGCCGATGATGCGCGCGGTCAAGCGCGCCATTTCCTCTAGCATATGGACCGCGCTGCCGGGTTTCAGGGCTTGCCATTGATCGGCAAGGCGGCCCGCTTCCTCAGTCATCACGGTCGCGAAATCCTGCATTAAATGGGGTTCAAATGCGGGCGCGCACAGCGCGCGACGCGCTTGCCATAGCGCGCCATCGCTCACAAAAAGGCCATCCCCCAGCAATGGTTCCAGCGCATGGCGCATCTGCGGGCTTTTGCGGTCGTAATTTTCGTGTTCTGACAAAAACACACGCCGAACACTATCGGCACTATTGCAGACAAGATAGCCCTGCTGCATCAGTTTAAAACCAAAGACATCCCTCTCGTAAGCGTGTTTGGGCCATCCTGACAGGATATTGCGTCTTAATGCCTGCAATAGGCTCGGTAGGGAAAGGCGCTGCCCCTGCCCTGGAATACTGACGGGAACGCCTTCCTTTTCGTCAATGAAAAAGCGATCAGGTGACGCGATATTGCTCAATTCGGTCTCGGCCATGACGCCCCTTTGAAACGCCTTACGCATTCCACGATGAAATCTGGATCAGACACCGCGCTGTGACGGCCTTTGCAAAGAACTGAATGATGCGCCCGGGAATTCATCAGCCTTCGCAGATCACTGTTCCATCTTCACGCCGGTGCGTTCCACCACACCCTTGAACTTCACAAGCTCAGCCTGAAAAAAGGCGCGCGCATCGGCGGGCGAATTGGGCCGTGTCCAAGGTGAAATTCCGGCAATCAGGAAACGTTCCCGCAATTGCGGGTCAGCCAAAGCGGCATTGATGGCGCGGTTCAGCGCCGTCACGGTGCCTTCCGGCATGCGCGGCGGCCCCACCACCGCGAACCAATTGCCAATGTCAAAACCCGGCATGCCTGATTCCGCGAGCGTTGGAATATCCGGGAAAGCCGGGAAGCGTTCCAGCCCGGTAATCGCAATGCCGCGCACGCGATTATCGCGCACCTGCGCGGCGGCAGAGGCCAGTACCGCAACGCCCCAAGCCGTTTCGCCACGCGCAATGGATTCCACCATCAAGCCACCGGAACGATACGGCACATGCGAAAATTTCCCACCGAGCAGCAAGGAAACCGCCACCGCCTCAGCCGCGAAATGCGGCATGGATCCAACGCCGGATGACGCATAGGGCATGTTATCCTGTGGCCCTGCGCGCAGCCTGGCCACTGCCTCTGCAGCTGTGCCGGCGGGGAAATTCGGCGCTGACACCAGGATCAGCGGGCCATTGGCGGCAACGGCGATATGGGTGAAATCCGCAATCGGGTCATAGCGCGTACCGCCCTGCATGGCGGCGGGGATCAGCGCGTGGGATGAAGCCTCATTCAGCATCAGCACCGTACCATCTGCTGGCTGCCGACGCAGCCATTCTGCAGCCACCGTGCCGGATGCGCCGGGGCGGTTTTCCACCACCACGCGCGCATTGGCCCCCATATGCGCCTGCATGCGTTCCGCCAGCAGGCGCGCGGTGATGTCGGTCGAACCGCCCGGCGCGAAGCCGCTTACCAGCGTGATGGGCCGATCCGGCAGGCCCTGGGCGATGACCGGTGCGGTAAGTGCCAGGCCCATGGTGGCACCAAGCAAAATTCGTCTCAGCATTTTGGCTTTACTCCCTGCGTTTCTTTTGCTGCCTTGGTGCAGCAGTTTGTTCTTGATGAACTTCAACCCGAAGCCACCGCCTCACGCAAGCCCAACCCGCGCCTTGACCGGAATTTTCAGGTAGCGCACGCCATTGCTCTCAGCTTCCGGGAAGCGCCCGGCGCGGATATTCACTTGGATCGAGGGCAGCAGCAGCGTAGGTGCTGCAAGCTTTGCATCGCGGGCTTGGCGGAAGGCCACGAATTCATCCTCGGTCACGCCATCCTTCACATGCGGGTTATGGGCGCGCTGTTCGGCAACCGTGCTCTGCCAGGCGAAGCTATCGCGCCCCGGCGCCTTGTAATCGTGGCACATCCAAAGCCTGGTTTGCGGCGGCAGTGCCAGCAGGCGCTTGATGGAACGAAACAACACCCTGGCGTCACCACCCGGAAAATCGGCGCGCGCTGTGCCGTAATCATGCATGAACAGCGTATCACCCACGAAAACATCATCACCAATGCGGTAGCAAACACAGGCCGGTGTGTGGCCTGGCGTATGGATCACCTCAATACCCAGCGATCCAAGCGCGATATGCTGGCCGTCACGAAACAGCAGATCGAAATCACCACCTTCGGGCTTCACATCCTCAGCCGCGAAGACAGGGCGGAAGATGCGCTGCACATCTTTGATGTATTCGCCAATACCAATCTGGCCGCCGCAAAGCTGCTTGATATAAGGTGCGGCGGTAAGATGATCCGCATGGGCATGGGTTTCCAGGATCAACGCAATCGCAACCCCTTCCTGCCGCGCGGCTTCAATCAGCCGATCAGCGGAACGCGTATCAGCTTCTCCGCTGCGGTGGTCCCAATCCAGCACGGGGTCAATCACCGCGCCTTGGCGTGTCGCGGGGTCGAAGACCAGATAGCTGACCGTATTGGTCGCCTCATCAAAAAACGGCTGGATGCGGGCGCTATTCGCTGTGGCTGACATGGGCTGGCCTTCCTGAAGCGTACGCTAATGTAGCTGGTTCCGCCCCTTGCAGAAAGGAAATCTTCGAATCAGCGACAGTTTAGAATACGCACATCATAGACAGGGTGTTCCAACATGCTCACGCCCGGTGCATCGGCGAACATCCAGCCACGAAAGGCGGGTGGGCTGCCTTGCGCGGCGCGGCTATCGGTCATTTCAAACCAGGCGGCGGAGTCCGGCACTTCGGTGGGCGGGCGCGCATGGCAGGCGCTGATGCGGATCGTCAGCGTGCCAAAGCGCAGGCTTTCCCCAACGCGGCCTTCCAGTACCGTCACGCGCGCGGTAACCTTATCCAAAGCTTGGATGCGTGCCTGCTGGCGCGGCACCCAATCCTGCGCTTGCGCAAGACTTGGCAGGCAAAACAGCGCCAAGGCCAAAAGCTTTTTCATGCGCCCTGCTTCGGGCTTGGCAAAGCCGCAATCAGTTCATGCAAAATCTGGCGCATCGCCGCTTCACCCACGCCCATCAGCACCGCGTCTTCAAACACATCGCGCAACACCGTCGCGGCTTCCGTATGATTTTCTGCGAGCATTTTCAGCTTCTCGTTGCAAGATACAGGCTTCCCATCCGCCCCAGGCCAGGCGGCAGGTGGCTTGGGCAGTGGTTTCATCGCGGCGTGGCCGGCGCGTTTTCCTGATTGCCGCGCTGATTCGTTTCACCCGCCGAAAAAATGAACCGCCCCAACAGGCTTTCCAGATTGATGGCGCTCTGCGTGATGGTGATCTCACTGCCGTCCCGCAGGATGCGCGTATCGCCACCCGGCACCAGCGCAACATATTTGCCGCCGAGCAAACCTTCGCTGGAAATTTCGGCCGAGGTGTCATGCGGCAGCTTCAGCCCAGCATCTACACGCAACGTCAGCACGGCAAGGAAGCTTACCGGATCAATTCGCTGCGCCACAACCTGCCCAACCTTCACCCCGGCAATGCGCACATCAGCGCCCTGACCGAGCCCATCAATCCGATCGAACTTTGCTGTCAGGTTCATCCCGGGCCCAGAAAGGCTGCGTCCCGTGCTGGTGACGGCATAGCCAAGGAAGGTTGCTGCAATGGCCAGCACGACCAAACCAGTCAGGATTTCAGCAAGTGAGCGCTTTTGCATTTTGAAGGGCCTTCTAACGCCCCGGGGTCCAGGCTTCGTAGTCCCCGCCACGGTTGGCCACCGGGTTCACTGGCCGCCAGGCTTCGGGCGTGCCGGTCATATTGGGCAGATGCTCCTTCTGCCAGGGGCGGCGCGGCGCATCCTCGGGCAGGGGATTTTCCGTGGTGTGGTGCAGCCAGCCCCACCATTCCGCCGGCACAGCAGAGGCTTGGGCTTCCTTCGCGTAAAGCACCCGCCGCATGGGCCGGCCATAGAAATCTCGCCGTCTGCGGGCTTCCCAATAGGTATTGCCAAAGCGGTCCTGCCCAACCTTGCGGCTGGTGAGGCGGATAAACAGAGTACTGAGCAACTGCATGGCGGCTTCCCGGTGAAAGCAAAACGGAGCGCATAGTCGCACAGCCGCGCGGGTCACGCAAAACCAAAGCGACGCGCAAGCTATCCACAGGATATTGTGGGTCCAACCCCGAAAAACCACTAAATAAGGCTTCCCAGGCTTTTGAGTCGCGCTTAGCATTCACCCTATGGCAGGTATTGTTGGAACCATCTGGGCTGGGGTTGCGCTGCGGCGCTTGAAAGCGGGGGCGGATCCTGATTCGCCACCGCGCGCTGTCGCTCTCCCCGTGCCTTGGGAAGATGAAGCCGGGGAGGCGCTGGCCGCGCTCGCCCCGGGGAGCGGCCCGGCCACGCTACCAAGTGCGGCAGAGGCCTGGATTCAACGCCTGACGCTCCGCGGGCG
>CAMCHA010000039.1 GCA_945874515.1 Asaia bogorensis | reverse complement strand
TGCTCCAGCGAGAGCAAGCGCTGCAGGTTCTGGTTCATCGCGATTTGCTGTTCGACCGAGGCAAACTGCACCAACTGATTGGTCATCTGGTTCGTATCCAGCGGATCGGTCGGGCTTTGGTTCTTGATCTGCGTGGTCAGCAGGGTCAGAAAGGTATTGAAATCTCCCCCGAATTTCGAACTCTGCGCGGTGCTGGTGGCGGCATTGGCGGAAGCGGCAGCAATGGATGCGGACATGGTTTGGGTTCCGTTCAGACAGCGATGTCAATAAGGGAGGTGGCGTTGCGGGTCGGGCCTGGCAGCACTGGCATGGCGCGGTCACCATCCAAGCCGCCTGCGATCATGGAAGCGCGGTGGCCCCTTTCATGGGCCGAACCTTGTTGCTGCTGGCGCCCCTGATCCGAGGCGAGGGAGAAAGACAGCGAGCGCGCCATATCCCCGAGCCCCGACTGGTTCAGTGCCCGGTCCAATTCACGCTGGTCGCGCTGCAAAAGGGCCAGGGTTTCGGGCCGTTCCGCCACAATGCGGACCTGGCCGGCTTCCTTGCCTTGGCCGATGCTCACTTCCACGCGGCCAAGTTCCACTGGATCAAGCGCGATGGTCAGCGCTTCATCCCCGCGGCCAAGGGCAAGAGAAACAACCACAGGGGCAAGCTGGCGTGCCGGCGGTGCGGGCAATTCGCGCGCGACGGAACTCGGCGCCGGGGCATCAATGCGTTGCAACACACCATCAGCCAGCGCAAAGCCTGACGGGGGCATCGCAAGGCCGTCCACTCGGCCTTCACCGGAAGCCTTGGCGTTGCTTGCCTTGGGGGCTTCCAGGCTGGCCAGGTGGGAACTCGCCATCACCGTTTCGGTGGCGATGACCAGCTTTACCTCGGGCGCCGCTTCCGTGATGTTGATGGCTTTGGCGAGGCGCGTCAGCGCTTCAGTGTTTCTGGCGGTATCGAGCGCTTCCTTGGTCCGCACGATGGGCGCGGGTTTGGCGGGGCCGCCCGTGGCTTGCGGGCTGGGCGCCATCTGCGCCGCTGCCTGAGCTGACCCGGCTGCCAAGGCATTAATCAGGTTATGCTGTTGATCTGCTGTGATATCTGGCGCCGCCTTCAACGCCATACCCTGTTGCCCCGCATCGAGCGCTTCTTTGGTCAGCGCGATGGGCGCGGGGTTGGCGGGGCCGCCCGTGGCTTGCGGGCTGGGCGCCATCTGCGCCGCCGCCTGAGCTGAACCGGCTGCCAAGGCGCTGGCGAGGTTATGCTGTTGATCTGCTGCGATATCTGGCGCCGCGTTCAACGCCATGCCGTGCTGCCCCGCCGGGATCGCCTTGGTGGCCGTGATCTCGGCTTGTGACGCCTGAGCGGTTCCCGCTGCCGCGAGCGTGGCAGCGGCGGACGGGTCCTCCATGGGCGGGACCAAACCTTGGACGACACCCTTTTCGGTCTCGATCATGCCCGAGGCAAGGTTTGCCTGCTCATCAGACCCTGTAATACCAAGCTGAACCGCCGCCCCTGGCTGGCCAGCCAGGGTTTGGGCCGCCGGCATGATCACAGCCGATTGCAGCCCGGCAAGACCTGTCGGCATTTCTGCTTGGGTCAGGGCCATTTGCGCTGAAGCTTCCTGGTCCACCAATGCGCCCAACGCAGCCTCAACCAACGGGGCCGCGGGTTCAGCCGCGGCTTCCGCCAGCCCGCCAGCGGGGTTTGCAGCCTGCGGCGCCGTTTCGGGTGCGCCAAAGTCACGCCTTGTAGCGTCTTGCCTGGAGTTGACGCTTTTGCTCTCAGCTTGATTGCGATCTTGGCGCTCTGTTGCCTTGCCTGCTGTATCGGCGCTTGGAGCCTGCCGACCCTCCTCAGGCGCAGAATCAAGCGCATCGCGCAGCTTGTCCTGAAATCCCGCCGCTTCCTTCAAAACGGGGCGCGCCGAAGTGCCCGCCGTTTGACTGGCGGCGGGCTTGGGCGGCGGTGCAGACGCGGGTTCCAACATTCAAGGTTCCAGTAAATTTTCTATCGAAACCTTCCACCCGCCTGTTCAGGCATTACCCCGAAGCAGGAAAGGCGCGGCGCCGACGCAGTGTCGATTACAGGGGGCAGCAAGTGGCGGGCCAGAGAATTCCCAGCTTCATGCGGCAGGAATTGCCGCAAACTACGCAATACTTGCCCTGTGCCGGCGGATTCAGCCCTCGATTCATCAACCGGAATGGCAATTTGCACTGGCATGGCGCTTGCCTCCTTACTGCCAGATGTCAGGTATTGAACCTTTCGGCAGGAGAATTAGCCATGTCGCTTTATAGCTCGATGAACACCGCCCTGAGCGGCATGAGCGCGCAGTCGCGCGCGCTTGGGCACATTTCGGACAATGTCGCCAACACGCAGACAACCGGCTTCAAGCGGACGGATACGAATTTCGTATCCTATATTTCGGAAAGCAATTCCGAAGTGCATCGCCCCGGCACCGTGCTGGCACGACCCGACTACACGAACCAGATACAGGGCACGATTGAGCAGGTGGAAAACCCGCTTTCCATGGCCATTTCCGGCCAAGGCTTCTTCACCGCCGCGCTGCCGGTTGGCTCGAATGCGGATGGCACAAAAACCTTCGACCCGCGCAACTTTTACACCCGTGCCGGCGATTTCAACCGTGATCGCGAAGGCTATATGGTGAATGGATCGGGCTATGCCTTGCAGGGCTGGCCAGTCACCGATGGCGTGGTGGACAAGACACAGCTTGCGCCCATTCAGGTCAAGGAAGATGTCTTTACCCCGACGCCGACGCAGGACCTTAACTTCATCGGCAATCTTGCTGCGGGTGGCACCACCAACCAAAGTACGTCGATTCTGGTGATTGATTCGCTGGGCCGTTCCCGGGCGCTGCAGCTGACCTTTGCACCTTCGGCTTCGCCTACCGATAATACTTGGAATTTGTCCATCACGGCGCCCAATGCAACCAACGGTACGCCCGCCGGCAATTTGGGCAACATCAATATCCTGTTCGGCAAGGATGGTGCGGTGGATCAGCCGGACGGCACGCTCGCTGAGTTTACGACCCCCACTGGCACCCTCAGCGGGACTACGGCCACGACTGGATCGCCAGCAGCGGTCACCTTCCAGGCTGACTTTGGCCAGGGGCTCCAGACCATGGTGCTCAACCTGGGCAGCTTTGGTGTCTCGGGTGGGCTTACGCAATTTGCCTCCACCGGCGCAAGTGGTCTCAGCGTCAACAGCTTCGAGCAGAATGGTATTCCGCTTGGCTCCTTCTCCTCGGTCACCACGCAGAAGAATGGCGATGTGCGGATCAACTACGACAATGGCCAATCCCGCATTGTGGCGCGGGTGCCGGTAACGGTGTTCAAGGATGCGGACAAGCTGGAACATCTGGACGGCCAGGCCTTCCTGCGCACCACGGAAAGCGGCGAAGCGCGCGTTGTGGAAGCCGGTGAAGACGGTGCAGGGCTTCTTTCCACGCGCGCGGTTGAGCGTTCAAATGTGGATATCGCCACTGAATTTTCCAAGCTGATCCTGGCGCAGCGCGCTTATTCCGCGAATACGAAGATCGTCAGCACGGTGGACGAGCTTCTGCAGGAAACACTGAATATGCGGCGCTGACGCCGCATGCAGCATCATTGATTGGCACTGAGACATGAGCATTGACGCCGCCCTGCTGATTGCACGATCGGGACTGCTGCATACGCAGCGGGCCCTGTCCAACGCAGCAGATAATGTGGCGAATGCCGAAGCCGAAGGATATACGCGCAAGCGCATCGTTGGTGATGCGGTTTCCGTCAACGGTCAAGGCATGGGCGTACGTAGCCTTGGCCCGATGCGTGAAGTGGATACCGCGCTTACGAATGAAATGAACAAGCGCCGTTCGGCGAAGTCAGCCGCGGAATTGCGGGATAACGTCTTGTCCCGCATCAATGAAGCGCATGGTGACCCAGCGAAAGGTGAATCAATCGGTGACCTGGTCTCCAAACTGCGCACCAGCTATGTCGAACTCAGGGTTGACCCCTCTCAGGTGGTCAAACAACAGGCCGTTGTGCTGAATGCCGCCCAAAACCTTGTGACGCGCTTCAATGATATCGCCAGAGTGGTCGTAGAAGCCCGCCAAGCGGCACATGATGGCATTGTGCAGAAAGTCGCACAGGTTAATTCCACACTTCGTGAAATCAGTGTCCTGAGGGACAACGTTGTGGAGCGTACCGGCGCTGGCGTGCCCACGGCCGATATTGAAGATAAGCTTGATGTCGCACTTACCCGCCTAAGTGACCTGTTGGAGGTGAAGCCCATTCGCCAGGCCAATGGTGGCCTTCTGCTTCTGGGCGCGGGCGGCATTACCATTCCGATCCAGAAAGCAGGGGATGTCTTCTCAGTACCAGGCGCGGTCATTGCGCCGGGTAGTTTTTACGGTGGGTCGGGCACGATTCCGGCCATCATGATGGGTGGCATTGATGTCACGCGCCAATTGATCGGTGGAAAGCTGGGGGAGTCCATCACGCTCCGTGATCAGACCCTGCCCCGCTATCAGGCAGAGCTTGACATTGCGGCGGTAGAACTCGCTGATCGTTTTGAGGAAGAGGGCCTAAGGCTTTTCACGGACCCTTCCGGGGCTTCGCCCGACTATAGCGGCCCTAATCCTGGCACTAGTCCTAAAAACCCCTATGCAGGCAGCACTCAAATTGGATTTGCTAATCGGATTACGGTGAACCCAAAGGTGCGTTCAGATGTTAGTATGCTGCGTGATGGCACACATGATACAGGCGGATTCACCCAAAATCCCAAGGGTGGCCCGGCCGGCTTCGTGACCCTGATAGACCGCATCCTAAGCAATACCTTCAGCGAGACGAGCGCTTCCGGCGCAAGTTGGGGCGGTTTTGCCACAGGCGGTCTCGGCCCAGATGGGACACTTTCCAGCCCCTTCGGATCGCCACGCTCCATTGAGGATTACAGCGCGCTAGTCACTGCTTCCCAAACCGCTGACAGCGCGGCAGCAGCCAGCGCACTTGAAACAGCGAAGCAGTTCAGTGATGGGCTGGAGGCGAGGTTCAACCGCGAGTCCCGGGTGGATGTGGATAGTGAAATGGCGTCCCTGATCCAGTTGCAGAATGCCTATGCCGCGAATGCACGGGTCATGACTACGGCGCAAAGCATGTGGACTACTCTCTTTGAATCGGTACGGTAAGCCATGAGCAACATCAATCTGACCGCTCGGATCAGCCTTAACGCTACCCAGCTACGCGACCGAATTACGGTTCTTGGTGAACAGGTTTCCACTGGCCGCAAGGGAAAAACCTATGCGGCGGTTGGCGCGGATGCGCCGAAGGCCTTAAACCTGCGGAGCGAAATTAACCGGCGCGAAACCTATCAAACCACGATCAACCAGACGCTTTCCAAGATCGGGGTTTCCCAAGCTGTCTTGGACCGCATTGGCGAAATAGCCCAAAAATTCTCTGCCAATACGGCCAGGCTTTTGGGCGCCGCCAAGCCCGAGGAGATCCAGATCCAGGCCGCCCAGGCCCAAGCCGCCATGGTCGAGGTAGCGACGCTGCTGAATGAACAGCTGAATGGCGAATATCTTTTTGGGGGTTCGGATTCGCACAACCCGCCCATCCCAAAGCCGCAGACTATTGCAACAAGTGGCATGGGTGCGGAGATCATAACCGCTGTTGGTACGCTCAGCGGCTCAAATGTGGATGATGTCTTAGATGACACTAAGTCATTGGCGGAATCCGATGTTTTGGATACCACGCCTTTCTCGGTTTTCCTTTCCACTGGTCTCGGCGCCACAGAGCCGCGAGTTAACATCCTTGGGAATGACAATGACCGCGTTGCATATGGCATTCATGCCAATCGTAATGCAGCCATAGTAAGTACTGGGGAGACGACCGGGTCATGGGCCCGTGACCTGCTGCGCGGCCTGGCCAGTATTGCAGGCTTGACGCCTGACAAGGCTCAGCTAGGCAATGATTACACGACCTTTGTCACAACGGTCCGCAAAGGGCTTGAGTCCGCCGTAGATGCCCTGGCCCTTGAGCGGGGGTCGCTTGGCCTGACCGAGGCGCGGCTGCAGAGCATGGCGTCATTCCACGAAAGCGTCAGCACAAGCCTGACGCTCCAGCTCAGTAATCTAGAAGAAGTGGATATGGCGAAAACCATCACCTCCTTCCAGACGACACAGAGCCAGCTTGAAGCTTCCTATCGCGCCCTTGCTATCTCTCAGCAATTGAGCCTGACGCGCTTCCTCTGAGCTGAGGGGCATTCCATGTCCTTGCGCTGAACAATACTTTCGCCCCCTGGCCGCAAGCTGCCAGGGAACGGCCCCTCTGGCACAGACCGCGTGAGAGGCAATTGCCAAGGCTTTCATATTCTTTCGTCTTTATAGCGAAATATCCGCCCGGCTGAAGCAACCATCGGGTGATGAAGATGAGAAAATCGCTAGCTTTTTCTTGACGCAATCTGCTGGGCCAAGAAACTTTCCATACCCAGACGCGATTATCTGAATTCAGCAAGATGTTAAACCGTTAATTCAGAAAAAACATCGGCATTTACGCGTTTTTTCAGCGATGATTCAATCCTTTCCGACATCATGCCCTGGTTCGCAAGAAGCGGATGCAACCAGACCTTTCTGCCACCTTGATAGGGGCGAAGGTCATGATGTGAAAAGGGGAATACCCCAATGGCTATGAATTCCGTAAATACCAATGTCAGCTCCACGGTCGCTCTTCAGTCGCTGAATCGTACTTCGGACCAGCTTTCCGTTGTTCAAAAGCGTATCTCGACAGGCTTGCGCGTGTCGGACGCCAAGGATGATGGCGGCGCCTTCGCCGTATCCCAAGCCATTCGCGCGGATGTCGCTGGCTTGACGGCGGCCAATGAGCAGCTGGGCGGCACCAAGGGCGTTTTGGACACCACCTTTGCCGCTCTCAACAAGGTCTCCGAAAGCATGGTCAAGGTCCGTGAAACTTTGACTCGCCTAGCAGACGGAACGCTCAATGCAGAGCAATTCGACCAATACTCTGCGCAATATACTGCTCTGCGTACTCAGGTCCAGAACTTCATCACGGATGCCACCTATAATGGTCGGACACTTCTGGATACGACAGATGGCGATATTGTGACCACACGCAACGAATCGGGTGATACCTTCACGATTACGGCGATTGATGGGGCGACGGACCTTGTTGTGGCTACGGCGCCGGCCGATGTCACCGCGGCGCAGACTGCGTTGGCTAACGGCGGTGACTTCGAAACCGTTGAATCCGCCATCGCCGATGCGCTGAACCAGTTTGGTTCTGACAGCAACTATATTGATGCGCAAACCCGCTACAACAAGGACAAGGTGGACGCGATGGAAGGCGGCCTCGGCGCCTTGATTGACGCTGACCTGGCCAAGGAAAGTGCCAAACTGCAGTCGCTGCAGATCCGCCAGCAGCTGGGTACTCAGGCGATGTCTATCGCCAATCAGTCTCCGCAGACCCTGCTGAGCCTGTTCCGCTAATAGCTTCGGCGGCCTCGCCCCTGGCGGGGCCGCCTTTTTTCTTCGGGAGACAAAAATGTCCACCCTTGTTCTTGAACTACGCCAAGGCGACATGATGATCGTCAATGGCGCGCCCATCCGCTTCCGTAATCGTGCCCGAATCGAGCTCACCGCGCGCGCACGCTTCCTGTTCGGCAAGCAATTGATGACGCCAGACATGGCCAATTCACCCGCGCGGCGCATCTACTTCGCCCTGCAAACCGCCTATATCGGCGACCATGATGAGCGGAAAATCGGCCTCGACCTGGCGCGTAGCCTCATCGCTGAATTTGAGGAAGCGACCACATCCGAGATGGTGCGCGATCTTCTTGGACGCGCTCTCAAGTCGGCGGAGGCCGATCAGTGCTACCAGGCGCTGAAACTCGCGCGCCGCGTGATGCGCCATGAGGAGGTTGTGCTTGGCCTAAGCCCGGTTGCCTCCGTCTCCGTACCGGAGGACGCGGCATGAACATGATGCATGCCCGCCGCGCGTATCAAATGACGCGCCAGGCGATGGACCCGCGGGAGCAGGAAGCGGACGTCTTTCGCCGTGTCACAGGTGCGTTGAAAGCCGCGCTGGAGAAGGACGGTATCGCACGCGCCCGCGCCATTGCCGATAATCGGCGGCTGTGGATTGCCTTGGATGCGTCGCTTCGTCACCCGGCCAATCAATTGCCGCAGGACACGAAGGTAACCATGATCCAAGTGGGGCGCACCGTGATGCGGGAAATGGAGAATGCTGCACCTGATCTTGTGTTTCTTATCGAGATCAACGAGCAACTGACGTCCGGGCTGCGCTAAGGGTCAAGACAGCGCTGCTTCGCGTATTTGCCGTAGCATGGTATCGGCTGAGTCGTGAATGCCGATGCCATCATCCTTGCAATCGAAAGCAGCTGCGATGAAACCGCCGCTGCCGTTTTGCGCGCGGATGGCACCATTTTGGCCGAGGCCGTCTTCAGCCAATTGAAGGAACATGCGGCCTTTGGCGGTGTGGTGCCCGAAATTGCCGCGCGGGCGCATTTGCAGCATTTGCCGGGGCTTGTGGCGGGCGTCATGGCCAAGGCCGGCATCGGTTACACTGACCTTCACGCGGTGGCAGCAACCACGGGCCCGGGGCTGATTGGCGGGCTGATCGTCGGCGCTTCCTTCGCCAAGGGGGTTGCTCTGGCCCACCACCTGCCTTTCATCGCCATCAATCACCTAGAAGCCCATGCGCTGACGGTGCGCCTGCCAGGCCTGATGCCGGGTGGGGCGCCGGCGTTTCCCTATTTGCTGCTGTTACTTTCTGGCGGGCATTGCCAATGCGTGTTGGTGGAAGGGCTTGCCCGTTACCGCCGCCTAGGCAGCACGCTTGATGATGCGGTTGGTGAGGCTTTCGACAAGGCAGCGAAGTTGCTTGGCCTGCCTTGGCCGGGCGGGCCACATCTGGAACGCTTGGCCGCCGAGGGGGATTCGCGTGCGGTTACACTGCCGCGCCCGCTTATGGGGCGGGTGGGGTGTGATTTTTCCTTCTCCGGCCTCAAGACCGCGGTGGCGCGTGCTGTAGCAGCAGGGCAAGCTCGACCTGAGGATATTGCGGCAAGCTTCCAAGCAGCCGTCGCGGCGGTGCTGGCGGATCGTGCTGCCCACGCGCTTGATATGGCGCCAGGGGTGACGGCGCTGGTGGTGGCCGGCGGGGTCGCTGCCAATGGCGCGGTGCGCCTGGCCCTTGATGGGGTGGCCACCACCCGGGGAATTCCGATGCTGGCGCCGCCGCTGCGTCTTTGCACCGATAATGCCGTGATGGTGGCCTGGGCGGGGCTTGAGCGACTAAGTTGCGGCGCGCTGGACCCGCTTTCGCATAACCCGCGCCCGCGTTGGCCGCTGACCGAGCTTGCCCCTCTGGTCGGCTGAGCCGGGCGTTACCGGCGCAGCACGCCCCGCCCGGCATAACGCGCCGCCGGGCCAAGCCCTTGTTCAATCCGGATCAGCTGATTGTATTTCGCTAGGCGGTCAGACCGTGACAGCGACCCGGTCTTGATCTGCCCGCAATTGGTGGCGACCGCCAGATCGGCGATGGTCGCATCCTCGCTCTCGCCGGAACGGTGGCTCATCACGGCGCGATAGCCGGCGCGATGGGCCATCTCCACCGCCTCCAGCGTTTCGGTCAGCGTGCCAATCTGGTTCACCTTCACAAGAATGGCATTCGCGGTCGCCGTTTCGATGCCCTGGCGCAGGCGTTCCGGGTTGGTCACGAAAAGATCATCGCCGACAAGCTGCACCTTGGCGCCGATGCGGTCCGTCAGCAGCTTCCAGCCGGCCCAATCATCTTCCGAACAGCCATCTTCGATCGAGACAATCGGCCATTTGGCGGTGAGCACGGCCAAATATTCCACCATGCCGGCGGGATCCAGCTTCTTGCCCTCACCTTCCAAGGCATAGACGCCGTCATGGAAGAATTCAGTCGCGGCGCAATCAAGAGCGAAGACCACATCTTCACCCGGGCGATGGCCCGCCGCTTCGCAGGCCTTGGTGATGAAGGCCAAAGCCTCATCCGCGCTTTTCAGATTGGGGGCGAAGCCGCCCTCATCGCCCACATTGGTCGAATGCCCGGCATCATGCAGCGCCTTTTTCAGCGCCATGAAGACTTCTGAGCCAATCCGCACCGCATCCGCGATGGTACCGGCGGCGACCGGCATGATCATGAATTCCTGAATATCAATCGGGTTATCAGCATGCTTGCCGCCATTGACGATATTCATCATGGGCACCGGCAGGGTGCGGGCAAAAACGCCACCGACATGCCGATAGAGCGGTATGTTCAAATCAGCCGCCGCTGCCTTGGCCACAGCCAAAGACACCGCGAGCATGGCATTGGCCCCAAGCCGCGCCTTATTGGGCGTGCCATCCAATTCGATCATTGTCTCGTCAATTTTGATCTGATCGAGGGGATCGAAGCCCGAAATCGCATCGAAGAT
>CAMCHA010000038.1 GCA_945874515.1 Asaia bogorensis | reverse complement strand
CCGCGATTACGCCAAAACTCATCCAGCGGCGTGTAATCGCGTGGCCGGCGCGGGTCGTTATCATTGCGCACAACGCAACAAAAGGCCGCGATGGAAAGCCCCAAGCGGCGCGCATGGGCTTCGCGTTCCTGAAAGAAGCGCACGCCCGCGCCCTGGCCGCGATATTCCGGCAATAAAACACTCTCACCGAAATAACATAGTGTCGCCGCATCAAGCCCTGCCGCAGCCCAGGAAGCGCGGAGCTTTTCGCTGGCTTCACGCCCTGGCTGGCAGGTGGCCATGCCAATGGCCTCCCCCTGCGGTGTACTGGCCGCCACTACCAAAGCGCCGGGGCTTTGCGCGTCAGCGGCAAGGTAGCGCGCCTCATGCGCCGGATCGCCATCGTAAAGATAAGGCCATTCGCGAAAGACACGAATGCGCAGGCCAGCCAGCGCATCCAACCGGGCGGTGATCGCCGCGCCAGAGAGGGTCTCAAATATCAAAGGGGCAGGGGGCATGGCGCGTTATTAGCGGAGATTGCCGCGCGGAGGAATCATTTCGCGCCGGCGGCAAGCGCTGCCTTATCGCGTGCCGCTTGCAGGAAGGCGGCCAAGCCTTCTTCCACCACGGCGCGGTCCAGATCGCGCAGGATGAAGACAAGGCGGGATTGCCGATCATGCCCCGGCGGCCAGGCGGCCAGGCGTTCAGGCGGGTGAAACACATGCTGCACGCCATGCAGCACTACCGGGCGATCTTCCCCCTGCAGGTTCAGAATTCCCTTCATGCGCAAAATGCTGGTGCCGCGCGTGATGGCGAGCATTTCAAGCCAACTCGCCAAGCCTTCCCAGGGAAGGGGCTCGGCAAAGGTCAGACCAAAGGCCTGGATACGCGCATCATGGCGGTTCGTATCATGGTGATGGTCGTGATGATGGTGATGCGCCGCTTCCGCCGCCAGCCAAGCCGCGACATCGGCGATCCTGCCGGCGGGATCGAAGCCACCCGCGCCAAACAGGAAATCCGGCGCGACATCCCCGGCCACAACGCGCCTGATCGGTGCGCCGGGATTGAGCGCATGCAGCCTGGCTTCAAGCGCGCTGATCTGATCAGCGCTCGCGATATCCGTCTTGCTCAAGATCAGCCGGTCGGCCACGGCGGCCTGCTTCACGGCTTCAATCTGGCTGTCCAGCGTTGTGGTGCCGAGCACCGCATCCACCACCGTCACCACGCCATCAAGCCGGAAGGACCGCAGCGCCACCGGGTCGCTCATCAGTGTTTGTAGAATGGGCGCGGGATCAGCCAGGCCCGTGGTTTCAATCAGCACGCGGCGAATCTCATGCCCGGCTTCGGCCTTCAGCGCCAAATCACGCAAAGCGCGCTGCAAATCGCCGCGAATGGTGCAGCATAGGCAGCCGGCATTGAGCAGCACGGTATCTTCATCGAGTTTCTCGACCAGCAGATGATCCAGCCCAATCTCGCCAAATTCATTGATGAGAACAGCACTGCCGGCCATATCCGGGTGCTTCAGTAGCCGGTTCAACAGCGTGGTCTTGCCCGCCCCCAGAAAGCCGGTCAGCACCGTGACAGGAATGAGCTTCATTTGCGGTAGAGCGCTTCCGGGTCCATCAGCGGGTCCGCGATATCGGCCAGCGCATCGCCGCGCGGGGCGCGGTAGAAGCAATTACGCCGCCCGGTATGGCAGGCAACCCCCTGCTGATCCACCAGCAGCAGGATGGTATCACCATCACAATCAAGCCGGAGGTCCACCAGCATCTGCACCTGGCCGGATGTTTCCCCCTTGCGCCACAGCGCCTTGCGGGAACGCGAATAATAGCAGACCCGGCCGGTTTGGAGTGTTTCCGCCAGACTCTCGGCGTTCATCCAGGCCATCATCAGCACTTCGCCCGTATCATGCTGTTGGGCGATGGCGGGGATGAGGCCGGCGGCATCGGGCTTGATGGCGGCAAGCAGGCTGTCGCGCGCAGTGGCGGAAATGCTGGGGGCTGACATTGTTACTTTATAACATGCGCGATTCCTGTTAGGAAGCGTTATGCATGGATCAGCTCATCATTTGACGGTGCTCGAAAGGGCGGAGGCGCTTTGCCAAACGCGCGGGGTGCAGCTTACGCCGCTGCGCCGTGATGTGCTGCGCCTGGTGTTGGAATCTGAGGCGCCGATCGGTGCCTATGCTTTGCTTGATCAATTGAAGGCAAGCCGCGCGAAGGCCGCGCCGCCCACCGTGTATCGCGCGTTGGATTTCCTGCTGGAACAGGGTTTGATCCATCGGCTGGAAAGGCTGAATGCCTTCATGGGCTGTAATGAGGCCTTGGAAGGGCATGGTGTGCATCACGACCATGCGCATGACCATCCGCATCAATTTCTGATCTGTCGCGGCTGTGGTGCGACGCGGGAGATTTCTGATCACGGCGTGGCTGAGGCCATCAGCGCGGCCGCCGCCAAGGCCGGCTTTTCTGCTGCGCGTGCGACAGTGGAGATTGAGGGGTTTTGCGGCAAATGCGGGGACGCTCCGCACATCGCTTAGACATGATTTAATTTGCAAAGCCGGTGGTGCGAAGCGTATCTTGGATGCTCTTCGCGGTTCAGGAGGATGTGATGGCGTTACGCGGATTTGGCTCTTTCCTCCCCATGGCGGCTTTTGCGGTTGCATTGGGCGCGGCGCCCATGGCTTCGGCGCAGAGCAGCGCCATTACGGGTGAAACCTTCACCGCCGGCACCACGGGCGCCTTGGCAAGGCTATGCGCTGCAAACGCTCAGGAAGCGTCTTATGCGGCGGCGGTGCATTTCTGCCATGGCGTGATGGTGGGTACGGGACAGACCAGCGATTCCATGCATAAGCGACAGGGCACGCGGCCCGGCTTCTGCCTGCCTACACCTTCCCCAACACTGGATCAGGCGGCGGCGAGTTTTGTGGCTTGGTCCGCCGCCAATCCACAATTTAATGGCTCGCGCGCTTCGGATGGGCTGCTGCGCTTTGCCGCGGCGCAATACCCCTGTGCTGCACGTTCGACGCGGCGTTGATACATGGTTGACAGAATTGGCAATTGCCAAGGAGATTCCGATGGCTGACAAATGGAAAATAGGCGTTGCGTGCTTCGCGCTGCTGGCAGCGACTGGCTGCGCGGATATGAGCGATACGCAGCGCAGCACAGCGATTGGCGCCGGGGTTGGCACGCTTGGGGGTGCTGCTATCGGCTCCTTTTCCGGCAATGCCGGCTGGGGCGCGCTGATTGGTGCCGGCGTCGGCGCTGCTGGCGGCTTGGCGGTTGGCCACTCGCGTCAGAATTAACAGCGCGCTTATCAGCGTGGCGTGGGGACTGGGCGCAGCCAGCAGTGACGGGGTTGGGGCGTTTTGAGCCCCGGCAGCACTTAGCGTCAGCGCCTAAGATTCTCTCAGTTTTTCTTGCGATTTGGGGTAAACTCTTGTAAAAATTCTTTGTTTTACAAGGAACTGCCCGTGAAAGTGGCCTTCAAAATGAGTTTTGGTTTAGCGGCGGCACTTATGATGGCTGCTTGCGTGGCCCCAGAACCTCGAGTGTATAAAAGTGATGAGGGTTTTTCCTCATGCCACAGCGATGGCTCCTGTAACCGCAGAGGGTACTCTAGTGGCAATGATGGTAACTTTTTGGCTCCCGTCTTAGCACTCATTTTAACCCCGTTCATTGCCGATCAGCAATCACGCCAATTAGACTTGGACGCTGCGCGGCGCGTTCTTCAGGAAGACCAGCGCCCGCGCTAACGGGTTAGCGAATTGGGTTGTTGACCGGCCCTTTGAAGTAGCTTCTTGTTCCCTTTAATCAAATTTGGTAGTCGAAAGAGTGCTGTTGGGAAAAGGACTATGCCCATGACATCCTTCGTGAGGACTAGCTTGGCGCTTTGTGCGATCGTGTTGATTTTTGGTTGCGCTGATCGCGCTGAGGTTCCTCAGCAAGCGGAGCCCTTTACGAGGCCTTGTCTTGGCGACGAACGGATCGAACGGAAATGCTACAACAACAGATCTCTCGATAACAGTTCTGGATTTGGAATTGCCGGAGGCTTCGGTCTTCTCGCGCTCCCTGTCGCCCTCCTTGTCGCGGGTTATAACACAGCTACCGCTCCATCCAGAGCAGATCGAGAGGCGGCGCGGCGCGTTATCCAGGACGAAACGCGCGCACGCTGAACCCATCGGGCCGCTCCTTCCCGGAGCGGCCCTTAACCCGCTGCGCTACTTCGGCAGCGTCGCCAAACCTTGCGTCAGATCAGCGACCAGATCGCCAACATCCTCAAGCCCAATATGAATGCGCACCGTAAAGCCGCCCATATCCGGGCTGGTCGCGGTGCGGGTGATGAAGCCGGTGGTGGGCAGTGCGAGGCTTTCAAACCCACCCCATGAAGCGCCAATGCCGAAAAGCTTCAGATTATCAATGAAGTTGAAGATATCCGCTTCCGTATAGTGCGGCTTGAACACCACGCCGAATAGGCTGCAGGCGCCGGTGAAATCACGCTTCCACAAGGCGTGCTGAGGATGCGATGGCAGGGCAGGGTGCAGCACACTCAGCACCTCTGGCCGGTTTTCAAACCAGCGCGCCACTTCAAGCCCGCTTTTCTCCTGCTGCTGCAAGCGAACAGGCATGGTGCGCGCACCACGCAATGCCAGCCAGCAATCATCAGGTGCGGCGAAATGCCCCATTTGGGAGGCCGCACCGCGCACAATCTCATAATCCTTTTCGCTATTCACGGTAATGGAGCCCAGCAGCACATCCGAATGCCCGCCGACATATTTTGTCAGCGCCTGGATGGAAACATCAACGCCATGCTGGAAGGGCATGAAGTGGTGAATGCCCCAGGTATTGTCCATCATCACCACGCAGCCCGCCGCATGCGCCGCGCGTGCAATGGCCGGCACATCCTGCACTTCGAATGTGTGGCTGCCCGGGCTTTCCGTATAGACCACCTTGGTATTGGGACGGATGAGCGCACGAATACCGGCCTCATTAATCAGCGGATCGTAATAGGTGGTCTCAACCCCCCAATTCTTCAGCAACCCATTGCAGACATTGCGCGCGGGGCCATAGGCAGAATCCGGCATCAGGCAATGATCGCCGGTCTTGAGGTATGCCATCAGTGGCACCGTCACCGCAGCCAAACCTGTGCTAACCAGCACGCAGCGTGTGCCGCCTTCAATTTCCGCGACCACATCTTCCAAAGCATATTGCGTGGGACCACCGGCGGTGCCGTAGGTCATCACGCGGTTCCATTTATCCTTCTGGA
Source organism: Asaia bogorensis (assembly GCA_945874515.1). GTDB lineage: Bacteria > Pseudomonadota > Alphaproteobacteria > Acetobacterales > Acetobacteraceae > Neoroseomonas > Neoroseomonas bogorensis_B. The sequence goes on along the minus strand of CAMCHA010000038.1, from coordinate 5,254 downwards.
AGGTGCGGCGAGATTCAGAATTCGGGTGCAGCACGGTGGACCCGCGATGCACGGCGGGATTGACGAAGCCATGCGCTCGCGTTCCCGCGCGCCCGGCATGAGACATGCGTGTGGCGAAGCCTTGCCCGTCTTTGGCGTTGTTGTCGGCCATATCAGCTACTCTTTTCCTTATGGGTTTCAGGCCTGCCGGCCCATTCGGTCCAGGAACCATCGTAAATCGCGGCATCACCAAGCCCGGCCTGTTTCAGGCCAAGTGCCAGGATGCAGGCTGTAACACCTGTGCCGCAGCTTGTGACGATAGGCTTGCCGCCATCCACACCGGCGGCTGCGAAACGCGCGCGCAGCGCTGCCGCATCCTTCATGGTGAAATCGGCATTGAGCAATTCATTGAAGGGTACGCTTTTGGCACCCGGCATATGGCCAGAAGGCAGGCCCGGGCGCGGTTCCGGCGCTGTGCCATCAAAGCGGCCTTTTGTGCGAGCGTCCAGGATCAGCGCGCTGCCGCTGGCGATGATGTGCTTAACATCGCCAATGCCTTTGAGCAGATCGGCGCGGAAATCCGGCGTGTAGCTGGTGGGGGCGGCTTGCTTAGCGTCACCGGTTTCGGTCGCGCAGCCTTCGGCCAACCATTTCGGCAGGCCGCCATCCAGCACGGCGGTTCTCTCATGCCCAAACAGCTTCATCAGCCACCAGCCGCGGGCCGAGGATTGCAGCCCCTTCTGATCGTAGAAGATCACGCGCGTTGTATTGCTGATGCCCAACTCTCCCATCAGGCGCGCGAAGCGCCCGGCGGTTGGGGCCATATGAGGCAGGGTGGTGTCGGGATCGGCCACCACATCAATGTCAAAGAAGCGCGCGCCCGGAATATGCGCTTCGCGATATTTCGTGAGACCATCAAAGGGTTCATTGGGCAGGTATTTGGTGGCGTCAAACACCATCAGATCAGGCGCGCCAAGTGCCTCGGCCAGCCATTCGGTTGAAACCAGATCATGCATGGATCAATCCTCCACCAGCACCAGAGAAACGCGGCGATTCTGCCTGCCCTTGTTTTCGATTTTTGTGACCTCCACACGCCCGATCTCGCCGGTATGGCGCACATGCGTGCCGCCACAGGGTTGCAGATCAATCGGCGCATCAGCGCTGCCAATACGCACCAGCCGAATACGCCCGGCGCCACGCGGCGGCTGCACGGAAAGCGTGCGCACCAGGCTGGGATTGGCATCAAGCTCGGCTTCTGTGATCCATTCCTGCGTGATGGGGTGATTGGCGGCGATCAGCGCATTCAAGGCTTCGGTCAGGCTTTCCTTGCTGGGCGGTTCCGGCAGATCGAAATCAAGGCGGGATTTCTCAAGCCCGATTTGCCCACCCGTGACACCCGCGCCTGGGATCAGGCTGCACAGCAAATGCAGCGTCGTGTGCATGCGCATCAGGCGTAGGCGGCGCGGCCAATCAAGCGCGAGCGTGATTGTCGCCCCCACTTCCGGCAAAGCGGCGCCGGCTTCTGGCACATGCAGCACGGAATCTTCGGGCCCCTTGGTGGTATTGGCAATGCGCGCCTCGCCGCCTGGCCAGCGCAGCACGCCGGTATCGCCAGGCTGACCGCCAGCCTGGGCGTAGAAATTTGTGCGGTCTGTTATGATTGCCTCGGCCGAGGCGGCCAGCACCTTGGCGCTGATTTCCGCAGCATAGGCATCTTCGCGATAAAGCAATTCAGTCATGCGTTTCCTGGGCGTTTCCTTGGTGGGATAGGCTAGGCCAGAAAGCGTTGGAACAAAACCTCTGCCGTTGGCGCTGTTTTGGGGGTAGGAATGCCAAGCCAGTCGCATGACAGAAAACGATTCCCAACCCCAAGAACCCGCCCTGACCCGGCGTGCGCGCCGCCGTGGCATCATTCTGGTGATTCTGGCGGCGGCGAGCTTTTCCATCTCGGCGGCTTTTGCCAAGACCATCGGCACGGGCATTCCTGTGGCGGAGGTGATTTTCTTTCGCAATTTCTTTGCGCTGATTCCCCTTTTGCCGGTGGTGATTGGCGCCGGCGGCCTTGCGGCGCTGCGGATGCGTAACCCAGGCAGCCATGTGCTGCGCATGATTTTCGGCATGATGGGTATGGTTGGGTCGTTTTACGGATATGTCCATCTGCCGCTGGTGACCGTGACGGCGCTTGGCTTCACCATGCCGTTGTTTTTGACGCTGCTTGCCATTCCGATTCTTGGTGAGAAGGTTGGCTGGCGCCGCTGGCTTGCGGTGCTGGTCGGGTTTTGCGGCGTGCTGTTGATGGTGCGGCCCGAACAGGGCACCACGGATACGCAATGGCTGGCGCTGGGGCTTTGCCTGTTGGGCGCGCTGGCCTGGGCTTTGGCCATGATCACCATTCGCAAAATGGGGCAGGCCGGCGAAAGCGGCGTTGCCATTGTGTTTTGGTTTGCGTTTTTCTCGTCTGTGCTGGCCGGGATTGCGATGATCCCCGTTTGGGTCTGGCCGAGCCCAGTGCAATGGGCGCTGCTCGCCGGCATTGGATTGGTATCCGCGATTGCGCAAATCATGATGACGGACGCCTACCGTAAGGGAGAGGCTTCCTTGCTGGCGCCCTTTGAATATTCAGCGATCATTTGGACCACGGCGCTTGGTGCCCTGATCTGGGCAGAAATGCCGGATGCCTGGGATTTCCTGGGCATCCTGGTGCTGGTGGGGGCGGGGCTTTACATCTGGTATCGCGAGATGAAGCTTGGCGTGAAGCGGTGATACTAGCTTCCCCAATGCGCCCGCAGACTGGCGGCGGCATGTTGCAGCACCAGATCGGATTTTGGAATAAAGCGCCCCATGGTCAGGCAGGCATGGATCTGATCCGCGACATGAACATGCGTGACATTGACCCCTTCCTCATCCAGGCGCTTGGCATAGGCGATGCCCTCATCCACCAGGGGATCAACACCCGCTGTCATCAGGAAGGCCGGCGGCAAGCCCTTAAGCGAGGGCGCACGCAAGGGTGAGGCGCGCCAATCAATACCTTGTTCCTTGGGGCCCAGATAATGCGCGATGAACCACTTCATCACGTCGCGCGTCAGCACCAGGCCTTCAGTAAAGCGATCATAGGATGGCGGATTGCCGGCCATATCGGTGACTGGATAGAACAAAACCTGATAGTCCGGCATCGGGAGTTCGCCATGCAGCGCCATCAACGCCAGCACCGCGGCAAGATTGCCGCCCGCGCTATCGCCACCCACGGCAATACGCGTGCGGTCTATGCCAAGGCGCTTCGCCTTGGAACAGATGTAGCGATAGGCGGCGGCGGAATCCTCGACCGCTGCCGGGTAGCGATGTTCCGGCGCAAGACGGTAATCAATCGCAATAACCGAAGCGCCGGTCAGATTGGCAAGGCGCCGGCAGACCTGGTCGTGGCTGTCCAGGTCACCAATCACCCAGCCGCCGCCATGCATATAGACAAGGCAGGGCAGGGCGGCATCAGGGTCGGTGCCGATGCCGCGGTAGCGCCGCAAGCGTATCTTGCCGTCAGGCCCTGGGCATTTCAAATCTTCAACCAGCGCGACCTCTGGCGGGTCTGGCTGCATCACGCGGCGGGATGCGGCGGAAACCTCCCGCGCTTCGGCGGGGGTGAGCGTGTTGAAAGCCGGGCGCTTGGCTTCCTTGATCAGGTTGAGGACATGTTGTGCACCTGCATCAAGTGTCATGTGACTTCCCCTTATTCCGCTGCCGCTGCCGGGCGTTCTGCGCCACCAAAATGAAAGCCGCGATAGCCATCTGCGGCAACTTCATCGCAGAGCACGCGATAATTTCCAACACCGCCCACATAGGGCATGAATAACCGTGGCTTGCCCGGCACATTGGCACCCATGTACCAGGACGCCGCGCGCGGATAGAGCGTGCGATGCGCGACCGTGTTCACTTCTTCCACCCAAGCGTCTTCCGCGCCGCGATCGGCTTCGATGGTGACCTGGCCCTTGGCCTTCATGCCTGCCAGGCAATCCATGATCCAATCCACATGTTGTTCGATAGATACAATCATATTGCTGAGGACGGAGGGGCTACCGGGCCCCGTGATCATGAACATATTCGGGAAACCTGCCGTCATGATGCCAACCAAGGTGCGCGGCCCGGCTTCCCATTTGGCGTTGAGGGATTCACCCGCGCGGCCCTTGATATCAACGCCAAGCAGCGCGCCTGTCATGGCATCAAAGCCTGTTGCGAAGACAATATCGTCGAATTCATGCAGGGCGCCGCCGGCTTCAATGCCGGTTGCGGTGATGCGCGTGATCGGTGCTTCATGGAGTTCAATCAGCGTGACATTCGGGCGATTATAGGTCTCGTAATACCGCGTATCCACGCAGATGCGCTTCGTGCCAATGGGGTGATTGCGCGGGCAGAGTTTCTCTGCCGTGGCTTGATCCTTCACGGTTTCACGAATTTTCCCGCGCACGAATTCCGCCGCCGTGTCATTCGCGGCCTGATCCAGCAGCAAATCGCGGAAGGAACCCATGAAGGCGGTGCCGCCCACGGCCCAGCGCTTTTCGTATTCCGCCTTGCGTTCTTCGGCGCTGACGGACATAGCGGGCGTGTCGCTCAGGCCATACAGAATGCCGGTTCGCATCATGCGTGCCTTCTGCCGCAGATTGGCGTAATCGCGCTTCCAGCCCTGTTCATATTCATCATCCATCGGGCGATTGCGTGATGGAATGCTGAAATTGGGCGTGCGCTGAAAAACCGTGAGCTGCGCGGCCTGCTCCGCAATCACGGGGATGGATTGAATGGCAGAAGACCCGGTGCCGATCACCGCCACCCTGCGGCCGGTAAAATCAACCTTGTGATGCGGCCAATAGCCAGTATGGAATTGCTGCCCTTTGAAGTCGGCAAGGCCCGGAATATCCGGCAGCCGGGCCGCGGAAAGGCAGCCTGTCGCCATGAAGAAATAGCGCGCGGCAAGCTTTTCTCCGCGATTTGTCGCAATGTTCCAGACCCTCGCGGCATCATCCCAGGCGGCATCCGTCACTCGGGTTTCAAAACGAATGTCGCGCCGCAGATCATAGCGTTCCGCAACATGGCGCGCATAGGCCAGGATTTCTGGCTGTGCGGCAAAGCGTTCAGACCAATGCCATTCCTGCTGCAGTTCCTCAGAGAAGGAAAAGGAATACTGCATGCTTTCCACATCGCAGCGGGCACCTGGGTAGCGGTTCCAATACCAGGTGCCGCCCACATCATCCGCCGCTTCCAGGCAAATGGCGGGGATACCCAGGCCGCG
>CAMCHA010000037.1 GCA_945874515.1 Asaia bogorensis | reverse complement strand
GTGCGCGCATGCAGGCGGCGCATCTGATAGCCGCCTTCCGTCACCATCCAAACGCCGCCGCGGCGCTGGATACTGATCAGGCTGGCACCCTGCATGGCGCCGGCAATCTCTGGCCGGTCCCGCCCATCGGCAAAGGCCATGGCGGGGTCGAGGGTCGGGTGGCCCACCGCCAGCACGGCGCGCGGAATACCATCTTCCACGCGCGGCGAAGCGAGTGCTGCCACCACGCGCGTATCCCAGCCGAATTGCGCTTCGGCCGCCGCAAGGTTTGGGGAAAGCGGCGCAAAGGGCGGCGCGTCATAGGCGACGCGATCGCCCCATTGCATCAGCAAATCGCGCCTGATGCCGGCGCTTGGCGCATCATCCAGGCGCTGCGCGATCCCGGGCGCGCCCTGCGCGAAGGCACGCGCGGCAGGGAAGGCCGCCGCACCCGCAAGCAGGGCACGGCGGCGGATCACGGCGCTTCCTCGATCACCGGTGGCAGATGGACGCGCACGGGCGGCAAGGGCGCGGTCCATTTTTCGACCTCGATCAGGCAGGATTGCGCTGATGGGCCTTGGCCGAGTTTGGACGTGCCCACATCTGCCGTCAGCACATTGGGATTGCCGTGCACGCACATGCTACCTGGCACGCCTGGTTCCAGCGGATCGAACCAGGCGCCTGTCGCCATCATGGCCACACCGCGCATCAGCCCGGGATCAAGCCGCAATCCGCCAAGACAGGCGCCGCGATCATTAAACACGCGTAGAATATCGCCATCCTTCAGCCCGCGTTCGGCAGCGTCTTCCGGGTTCAGCATAATGGGCTCTCGCCCCGCGATTTTATTCGCCGCCGAGATGCGCCCCGTATCCAATTGGCCATGCAAGCGCGTGGCCGGTTGGAAGGACAGCAGATGCAGCTTGTGGCGCTTGGCTTCCGGCGCGCCCAACCATTCGCGCGGCGCGATCCAAACGGGATGGCCCGGCGCGTCATCATAACCAAAGCTTGCGATGGTTTCGCTGAAAAGCTCCACCTTGCCGGAAGGTGTATCCAGCGGGTGTTCTTCGGGATCAGCCGCGAATTCGGCGAATTGAGTATATTCGTCACCGCGCGCGGGTCCGGAGGCCTCCCACCAGCCTTGCGCCCAAAACGCATCGAAATCCGGCGTTTCCTGGCCCATGCGCGCGCAATGGCGGCGCCAGCTTTCGAATAAATGGCGCAGCCAGGCATCTTCGTTGCGCTGTTCGGTGAAGCGTTCGCGGTAGCCCAATTCCTCCGCGATATCGGCCAGAATATCATGGTCATTGCGCGCCTGACCTTGCGGCGCAATCGCCTGATGCATAGCGCGCAGGAAACGATCACGCCCGCTGCTCGCGATATCATTGCGTTCCAGTGTGGTGGTGGCGGGCAGCACGATATCGGCGTGGCGCGCGAGCGATGTCCACCAGGGTTCCTGCACAATGATGGTCTCGGCCTGCGCCCAGGCGCGCAGCATGCGGTTGAGATCTTGATGATGGTGAAAGGGATTGCCGCCGGCCCACCAGATGATTTGCGTATCGGGGAATTTCAGCACGCGGCCATTGAAGTGATGATCGCCGCCGGGATTTTCCAGCATTTCCGTGATGCGCGCGACGGGGATGAAGAACCCGGTCGGGTTGGGCGTGGCCGGCATCGCAAAACTTGGCACGTCGCGCCTTGGCTGGCCCATGCCATTCACGCTGCCATAGCCGAAAGCAACGCCCTGCCCCGGCTTGCCGATCAAGCCAAGCATGGCGGCGAGTGCGGTCAGCATCCAATAGGGTTGCTCACCATAATCGGCGCGCTGCAAGGACCAGGTCGCGGTCAGCATCGCCGGCTGAGTGGCGATTTCCGCGGCCAGCGCGCGGATGGTCTCGGCGGGAATAGTCGTGATGGGCGCGGCCCATTCGGGGGTTTTTGCCACGCCATCGCTCTCGCCGGTGATGTAGGCGCGCAGTTTGTCCCATCCGACGCAATGGGTCGCGAGGAAGTTCTTATCCTCCGCCCCGCGCGCCAGGATTTCATGCGCCATGGCCAGCAGCAGCGCGGTATCCGTGCCGGGGCGGATGGGCGTCCATTCCGCGCCGGCCCAATCCGGCACATCCGCCCGGGCGGGCGATATTTGGATAAAGCGCAGCCCGGCTTCGGCGGCGGCGCGCAAATTCATCTCATTGCTATGCTGGCCCGCCCCGCCCGAGGTGACATAGCCATTCCTGATCGGCAGCCCGCCCAGGCAGAGCATGACCTTGGAATAGCGCGTGATCGCCGCCCAATCCGTGACCTTGCCGAGCAGCACTTCATTGGTGCCCAGGATATGCGGCAGCAGCGCCTGCGCCGCCGCGTAGGAATAGGCATTCACCTGGCCCGTATAGCCACCGCCCAAGCCCAGAAAGCGCTGCAATTGGCTGCGCGCATGATGGAACCGCCCGGCCGAGGACCAGCCATAGGATCCGCCCATGATGGATTTCGGCCCCGCTTCGGCACGCACGCGGCGGGTTTCTTCCGCCACCAACCGCACCGCCTTGTCCCAGGATACCGGCACAAAGGCATCACCGCCGCGCAAAGCCCCGCGCCGGCGGCCTTCCAGCCAGCCCTTGCGCACATAGGGGCGGACTATCCGTGCCGCACTATGCACCGCATCGGGCACAGACTCGATCAAGGAACCCGGGAAAGGGTCGCGGTGAAAGGGCTTCACGCCGATTAGTCGGCCGTTTTCGACCACCGCATCGAAGCTGCCCCAATGGGCCGCATGGGGTTTGATTTCGGTCATGAGACGCCTCCGTTGGGGTAACTTGGCGCGGCGGGGGGCTTAGGGCAACGCTTTCCTCTTGGGTCTTTGGCCAAGGCATGCCTTAATCGGGTTTCTGATCAGGTTCGAGGAAGCCAAAACATGACCCCGCCCCGCAATTCCAATGCCGTTCGCGACATTGCCAATGTGCTGCACCCCTATACCGATGCAAAGGCGCATCAGGTGAATGGCCCGCTGGTGATCAGCCGCGGCAAGGGCGTGCGTATTTTTGACGATCAGGGCAAGGAATATATCGAAGCCATGGCGGGGCTGTGGTGTACATCGCTCGGCTTTGACAATGAACGCCTGGTGCAGGCCGCCACCAACCAGATGCGGAAGCTTCCCTTCTATCATTCCTTCACGGCCAAATCGCATGAGCCGATGATTGACCTGGCCGAGATGCTGATCGAACGCGCGCCGGTGCCCATGAGCAAGGTGTTCTTCGCCAATTCAGGGTCTGAGGCGAATGACAGCGCGATCAAGATGATTTGGTACATGAATAATGCGATTGGCCGGCCTGAGAAGAAGAAGCTCATTGCGCGCTTGAAGGGCTATCACGGCATTACGCTGGCGGCGGCTTCGCTCACGGGCTTGCCCGCCAATCACAAGCTTTTTGATGCGCCGCTTGCGGGTGGGCGCTTTCATCATGTCAGCACGCCGCATCACTACCACAATGCGAAGCCGGGCGAATCGGAAGAAGATTTCGCAACACGCCTCGCGGAAGAATTGGACGCTTACATCATCAATGAAGGGCCGGAGACGGTCGCGGCCTTCTGGGCGGAACCAACCATGGGCGCAGGCGGCGTTATTGTGCCGCCGCGCACCTATTTCGAGAAAATCCAGGCGGTGCTGAAAAAGCATGATGTGCTGTTTGTGGCCGATGAGGTGATTTGCGGCTTTGGGCGCACCGGCAATTACTGGGGTTGTCAGACTTTTGGCATCAAGCCCGATATTCTGGTCTGCGCCAAGGCGCTGTCTTCATCCTATTTGCCGATCTCTGCCGTGATGGTGAATGAACGGGTGTTCCAGGGCATTGTGGAGGGGTCTTCCACGGTCGGCACTTGGGGTCATGGCTTTACCTATTCCGGGCATCCGGTGGCCGCCGCGGTCGCTATTGAAACGCTCAAGATTTATGATGAGATGGACCTGATCGGCCATGTGAAATCCGTGGGGCCGCATCTGCAAGGGGAATTGCAGCGCCGCTTCGCCAATCACCCGATGGTGGGTGAAGTGCGCGGTGTTGGCATGGTGGGCGCGATTGAACTGGTGGAAGACAAAACCGCCAAGAAAAACTTCGACCCCGCGCGCAAGATCGGCCCGCGTTTGGTGAAGCATGGCGAAGAACAGGGCGTGATCCTGCGCGCCATGATGAATGACAGCATCGGCTTTTCCCCGCCGCTGGTCATCACCAAGGATGAGGTGACGGAAATGCTGGACCGCGTGGAGCGTTCGCTGGATGCGCTTTCAGTGGAATTGCGGCGGGAAGCCATCGCGGCGGTGTGACATAGCGTTGCGCTTTATAGGCAAGCCCTGATGTTTTTGGCATCAGGGCTTTTTCTGTCTCAATTCAAATAAAGCGGCCGCGTCACCGCTTCTCCGCCTTCAAGCCCTAGCAATTCCAACCGTCCCGTCGCCGGAGACATCATGGCCGCAAGCCGCGACCCCTCATTCGCGATGGGGGGCTTCAGCCAGCCAAAATCGCTCGGCACCGGTCCGGCAAGCAGTGCCGTCATGGCGGCGTGGCGTTCGGCGCTATAGCGCCAGCGTGGTGCGCCTGGATTGGTGATGCCCTGCCAGCCATTGGCAGCGGCGGCGATGGGTGCGGCGGCAATCACGGCATGCGATGCCTCGGCGCGTTCAATCACCGCGGCCTCGCCAGGCTTGATGCCGGCTACGGAAAAGATCGCGCCCGCTGCCAAGGGCGTATCGCGCAGCATGGCAAGTGCTGCGGCGTAATCCGGCGCGGTATCGCACACCATGCGTAGAAGATGCGCCGGCGGCAGGCCGCGATGGCGCCAGCGTGCCGGCCGCGCGGCCAACCAATCCACCGCAAGCCCGAGAAAAGATGCGCCCGCGCCCCGCGCTGCGCGCGCCAAGGCGCCCTGCGGCAGGGGGGGTTGATTGATGGCAATGCCAAAGCGCCCAGGGGCCAGCGCCGTAATGGCCCCGGCAAAGCCCGGCCAGCTCAAATTTAGCCACTCGCCCGCCGGCCCTGCCTGGCGAAAGACACAAAGCTGCTCCCCAAGGCCCTTCAGATCCCAATCCAGCACGCGCAGCATGAAGGGCGCGTCTGCCGCACCAAGCCCCGCCGTGCAGCCCCATTCATAAGAAAGGTTGAGCGCATGCCCGCCTGGTCCGGGCAGGGCCTCCGCAATTGCCGAGATTTCCGGTAGCAGCGGATTGCCATTGCGCACCAGCCAATGCCGCGAAGCCCGATCTGCCAAGGCAAGGCCCGGCGCAGTATATCGCGCGCGCGCGCCGCGCCAGAGTGCTTCCGCGCGAGCCGGTGCAGCACGCATGGCGGCAAGCGATGGCTGGGTTTCGGTGCGCAAATCGAAAACAGGAATGGCGGGCAGCAATGGGGCGATCTCCTGACGCGTTACTTAGTAATTTTTGGGTCGCCTGTCTGTTACCCCGCGTGAGAAAGTGTGACGCGCATGGGCCGGCCTGCGACGGCGCGGTTCCAAGGCAGGGCAAACTGCTCTAAGCCCGCATCATGTCGCATCCCGGCCTACCGCTCGCCATCGCCCTTCTTGCGGCGCCCTTTGTGGCGGTGCTGCAATCCAAGGCCATGGCGCCGCTGGCGCTGATTTCTATGGCGTTGACGCTGATGCTCGGCTGGCGTGCCGGGTGGCGGCCAAGCCTGCCGAGCAACCCCGTTATGCTGCTTGGGCTGATGCTTGCGGGCTGGGGTGCAATCACCGCGCTTTGGGCGCCAGAGCCTGGGCGTGCGGCGCTGCTGGCCGTGACCGTGGCCGCGATGATGCTGCTGGCGCATAGCGCGGCAGGGGCGGCCCAAGGCGCGCGGCTGATGCCATGGATCGGCTTTGGCTTGGTGTTTGGCCTCGGCGCGGCTTTCGCCGATTGGCAAAGCGGTAATGCGCTGCGTGCGGCGGTGCGTGGGCTCCGCGAAGTGCCGGCAAGCTTGGTGTTCGGGCTGAAGCCCGCGGCATCATTCATGGCGCTGCTGCTGCCGGTGGGTTTTGCCTTGCCTTGGCCTTGGATCGCCCGTGGGGCGCTGCTGGTGCTGGGCGCGGGCGTACTGATTATGCTGCCCGGAGAAACGGCGCGGCTTGCCACCATTGCGGGTTTGGCCGCGGCTCTGCTCAGCCTTGCCGCGCCGCGCCTTGTGCCGAAATTGGTGGGGGCAGGGGTGGCGGTATTGATCCTGCTGATGCCGCTGCTGGTGGCGTTCATTCCGCAAATCCCCTCAGCCAGCCTGCCGCCTTCGGCGGTGCATCGGCTGGTAATCTGGGATTTCGCCGCTGCGCGCATTGCCGAAAAGCCGCTTGCCGGCTGGGGCTTGGAAGCCAGCCGCGCTATGCCGGGCGGGCGGGCGCAGCCCGATGCGGCAATGATGGATCGGCTGAACATCACAGCGCCAGCGCAGCGCGAATTTTTAGTATTGCCGCATGTGGAGTTGATGCCGCTGCATCCCCATAATGGCGCCTTGCAGCTTTGGCTGGAATTGGGCGGCATTGGCGCGCTGATCGGCGCGGCTTTGATGCTGGCCCTTGGCGTTGCGGCATCGCGGAGCGCTGCACCGGCGGTGGGGGCTGGGATGCTCGCCTCGGCCGCCGTGACGGGGATGCTTTCCTTCGGACTTTGGCAGGCCTGGTGGGTCGCGAGCCTATTGCTTGCGATGGTGGCTTTGGTGCTGGTGCCGCGCCCTTCGCAAGGCGATTAGGCTTTACCGCGCCCGATCAACGCAAAAGCGTACCACTTCCACCAGCGCGCGGTGTTCCAGGCTATCGGGGAACACATCAAGCGCCGAGATGGCCTTTTCACCATAACGCCGTGCGCGGGCGATAGTCTCGCCAATGGTGTCGTATTTCGTGATCAGCGCCATGGCGGTGGCAAGATCGGCGTCCTGCTGGTCGCCTTCTTCCAGCACGCGGCGCCAAAAGCCGCGTTCTTCCTCAGACCCACGCGCAAAGGCCAGCAACACGGGCAGGGTGATCTTGCCTTCGCGGAAATCATCACCAACCGTCTTGCCAAGCGCTTCCTGATCGGCGGCGTAATCCAGCGCGTCATCCACCAGTTGGAAGGCGATGCCAAGCGCGCCGCCGTAATCGCAAAGCGCTGCCTGCTCAGCCTTGGGCCGTTCCGCGATCACCGCGCCCACTTCGGTCGCGGCGGCGAAAAGAGCGGCGGTTTTGCCTTCGATCACCGCAAGATACTGGTCTTCCGTTGTCGCGGTATCGTTCTGCGTCATCAATTGCAGCACTTCGCCCTCTGCAATCGTCGCCGCGGCGGTGGACAGGATGCGCAGCACTTCAAGTGAGCCATCCGCCACCATCAATTGAAAGGCGCGGGCAAACAGGAAATCACCAACCAGCACCGAAGCCTTATTGCCAAACAGCGCATTAGCGCTGGCCTGGCCGCGCCGAAGGGCACTTTCATCCACCACATCATCATGCAAAAGCGTCGCCGTATGGATGAATTCCACACAGGCCGCGAGGGAGACATGCCGTTCGCCATGATAGCCGCAGAGCTTCGCGGCGGCCAAAGTCAGCAAGGGCCGCAGCCTTTTCCCGCCGGCCGCGACCAGATGCGCGGCCAATTGCGGGATCAGCGCCACCTGGCTTTGCATCCGCTCAACGATCAGGCGGTTGCAGGCTTCCAGATCATCCTGGACAAGCGCCGTCAGCGCGGTCAGGGCATCTTCCCCCCGACCCCTATCCTCGCCAGGCATTTGCTGAGGCGCTAAATCCACTCTTGCTCACCTTTATTTGCGTGTCGCACCATAGGCGCCACATGCCGGACCGGCAAGCGAAGGTGGCCGGCGGAGAGCATCCCTATGCGTGTCTTGGTCAGCAGCAATAACCCGATCAGGCTTGGCTTCCTGCAAGCATTGCTGCGGGATGCGGGCATCGAAACTGTGCTGCTGGATCAGCATATCAGCGCGGTGGAAGGCGGCATTGGCGCGTTTCCGCGCCGCTTGGCCGTGCTGGATGAGGATGAGGCACAAGCACGGCGCATCCTGCGTGAGGCGGGGGAGGAGGAAGGCACGTGACCTCCTCACCTGAAGACTTCACCGAAGATCACCTGTTGAATGGCCGCGTGGCGCTGCGCCAGCCGCGCCAGGGCTTTCGTGCCGGGCTGGATGCAGTGCTGCTGGCCGCCTTCATCCCTGCCAAACCCGGAGAGACAGTGCTGGAAGCCGGCCCCGGCAGTGGTGCGGCCTTCCTGTGCCTCGCGGCCCGCGTCCCAGGGCTTGCGATTCGCGCGGTGGAACGTGAAGCGGCCATGGCGGCGCTAGCGCGCGACAATGCCGCGCGGGCTGGGCTTACTGCTCAGATCGAGCAAGGGGATGTCGCGGATCTGGCGCTGGCGCGCAGGCTTGGCCCTCTGGCGCATGGCTTCGCCAATCCGCCCTATTGGCCGGGCGGCACGCCACCGCCAAGCGCTATCCGCCGGGCGGCCACGCATGAAGCGGGGCCGGGGCTCGCGGAATGGGTAGGGTTTTTGGCTGCCGCCATCGCGCCGCGCGGCAGCCTGAGCCTGATCCTACCCGCCGTGCGTTTTGATGCGGCGGTAGCGGCAATGCGTGACGCCGGCTTCGGTGCCATGGAATTGCTGCCGCTTTGGCCACGCGCCGGCATTGCCGCAAAGCGGGTGTTGCTCCGCGCCAGCAAGGGGGCGAGAGGCCCGGCAAAAATCCTGCCGGGGCTAATACTGCACGAAGCCGATGGTCGCTTCACTGAGGCCGCCGAGGCGATCCTGCGCGATGCAGCGCCAATCAATCCGAACTAGAGCGTGTTGCGTTCACATGGGTTCACGCAACCCGCTCTAGATCGTTATTTTTCGAGCATCTTCACACGCTCAGATGATTCCATCTGAACGTGATCTGCTCTAGCTTTCCCGCGCTTCCGGGTGGCGCAGCAGCCAAAGCCTTTCATGCGCGGCCACCAGACTTTCGATGCTCTTGCGGCGATTGCTGTCCGAACCGGAGCCTGGCCGCTTCAGCATCTTTTCCAGAATAACCAAAAGGTCAGTCGCAACATCGAAATCCGCCTGGTCGCAGGCATGATGAAAGGAAATCAGAATCTTATCTGACAATCTTCTAGTATATCTTGGGCCTACGGTCGCGCCACGCTCAGCGCTTGAATCCCTGTCGGTGACGTTGTTTTCCATCCAGCATCCCTTTTTTGCTCCGAAATTTTTTCGGCTTAACCGTTTCTTCGACGCTAGCAAAAAAATTTTCACCTTGAAAGAAGGGGCGGGCCTAAAGCTGGCGCATCTGTCCTTTAATAGCCGCGGCGATGGTCTCGGGCGGCGTATTGGGGCGGAAAAGCTGGCGCACGCGGCCATCGGGACCCACCAGATAGATGAAGGATGAATGGTCCATCAGGTAGCCGCTCGCCCCGGGTGGGTTGACCTTGCGGTAATAGACCCGAAATGCCCGGGCCGCGGTCGCGATTTCCTCATCCGTACCGGTCAAACCGATCAAGGCTGGATGGAAGCGCGAAACGTAATCGGCCAAAGCCTCGGGCGTGTCGCGCGCCGGGTCTATGGTGATCAGCACGGGCAGTACCCGTGCCGCATCGGGGCCCAGCAGATCAAGCGCCGATGCCATAAGGCCCAATTCCGTTGGGCAGACATCTGGGCAATAGGTGAAGCCGAAATAGATCAAGCCAAGCTTGCCCGCGAAGGCGCGTTCCGTGACGCGTTGGCCGGCATGGTCCTGCAAGCTGAAGGCACCGCCAAGTGCCACGCCTTGCGGCCATTGCACGCCACCCGCTGAAGGAGCTGGCATATCGGCCCCGCCGAATTGCGCCAATTGGCGAAGGAAGGCATCGCCCATGGCTTCTCCCGGCGCGCGCAGATACCAGGCAAGCCCCCATAGCCCGCCCAGGATGGCGATCAGCAGAAAAGCGAAAATGCGGATCAGTTTCAGCATTTGATGCTCACGCCGTACCGGGCACGCCTTTGCTGGTGGAATATTCAAAATGCAGTGCGGTATCCGGGAAAACGCGCGGATGGATGGCATGCGCTGCCATGGCTGCCTCAGAAAATCCTTGCAGGATCAGCTTCAGCTTGCCCGGATAAGTCGCGACATCGCCAATGGCGTAGACGCCGGGGATATTGGTCTCACATGTGGAAGGCGTGACACTCACATGGCTGCGTTCCAGCCCCAGGCCCCAATCGGTGATCGGGCCCAAATCCATCGAAAGGCCAAAAAATGCCAGCAGATGATCCGCCGGTACATCGCGGATTTCACCTTGCAGCGTCGCCAATTCCACCGCTTCCAGCGTCGCGCCATCACCCTTCAGGCCGTGCAACTGATAGGGGATGGCCATTTCAACCTCTCCCCGTGCGGCGGCGGCTTCCAATTGCGCGGCGGTCTCAGGTGCTGCGCGGAATTTTGGGCGGCGATGCACCACCACCACCTTGGCCGCGATATCCTTGAGCGACAGCGCCCAATCCACCGCGGAATCACCACCACCGGCAATCACCACGCGCTTGCCGCGAAATTCTTCCCGCTTCGCGACCATGTAGCGCAC
>CAMCHA010000036.1 GCA_945874515.1 Asaia bogorensis | reverse complement strand
AATGAAGTCTATAACGGCATTCAGAATAACGTGATCGAAGCCGGTGAGAATGAGGCCGCGGGCGTGGAGGCGATGCGCTTTTTTGAAGTGGCGCCAAACCTGATCATGACCGAACACGCGATCACCATCCGCCCGATTTGTTTTTCGAGCCAAACGCTTTCCCGCCTGCCACCTGCCTTGCAGGAAGCGGTGAAGCGCGCGGGGCGTGAAGCCGGCACATTCGGGCGTGAAGCGGAAAGCAGCGAAGATGGGCAGAAAATTGCGGCACTGGAAAGCGCGGGGCGTTTGCGGCGCATTCCTTTCACTGATCGTGCCGCACTGAAGCGCGCGGTTGATCCGGTGATGGAAGCCTATGCCAAGGAAGTGGGTGCGGAGAGCATCTTCACCCGCATCAATGGACTGACATCGTAATCGGCTTCGCCTTCCAGCGGCAATGCGCTGCTGGAAGGCGATGCCCAATAAGAAAAAACTTCAGTCGCCGGATAGGTAATGGGGGGCGTCATGCGCGAAACGGGTGTGCGTCATGCCATGCAAAGAATGGCTGATCTCTACAGTCGCTTTCTGTCGGTACTGCTGGCACTTTGTGTTTTTATCCTGATCTTTCCGGTGGCTTTGCAGGTTTTTGCGCGCTTCACAGATTTCCTGCCGCACTACATCTGGACCGAGGAAATGGCGCGCTTCCTGCTGGTATGGACCGTCATGATCGGCGCCATGGTGGGGCTGAAGGAAGGCATCCATTTCAATGTGGATCTTTGGCCTGACATGAAGGGCCGCCCGCGCGCCGCGCTTGATCTGGTGAGCGGTATTTTTGTGCTCGGCTTTGCTGCGGCGTTCCTGTGGTACGGCATGGAATTCGTGGATTTCGCCTGGTTTCGTATCAGTGAATTAGCAGAATTACCGCTATGGTTGATCCACCTCGCCTGGCCGATCCTTGGTTTTTCCTGGCTGCTGTTTGGTGGCCTCAAATTCTACGATGATCTGAAAACGCTGTTTGGGGGCGAAGCGCCATGATGGGCGGTAATGTATTGGCGCCGAGTGAAGCGGCCTGGATCCTGTTTGGCGGGTTCTTCGCGTTGCTGGCGCTGCGCGTACCCGTGGCCGTCGCGCTTGGCATGGCCTGCCTGCCGGTGATGCTGATTGAACCGCGCCTTGGCGCCATGACGCTGATGCAGGAAACCTTCAACGCCTATAATTCCTTCATCCTGCTGGCAGTGCCATTCTTCCTGCTGACCGCCAATCTGATGAATGTGGGCGGTATCACTGACAGGCTGGTGCGGCTATCGCGCGCGCTGGTCGGGCATTTTCCGGGTGGGCTCGCGCAGATCAATGTTGTGCTGTCCATTTTCTTTGCGGGCATCAGCGGCAGCAGCACGGCCGATGCCGCATCGCAATCCAAGATCTTCATCGAAGCGCAGCGCCGGGAGGGCTATGATGATAGTTTCTCGGTCGCCATCACGGCTGTATCTGCCGTGCTGGCGGTGATCATTCCGCCTTCCATTCTAATGATTGTCTGGGGGGGCGTGCTCACGGTTTCGATCGGTGCGCTTTTCCTCGCAGGCGTCATTCCCGGCCTGCTGATTGGCCTTGTGCAAATGGCAACCGTGCATGCCTATGCGAAGAAGCGCGGCTACCCCACCTATCCGCGCGCCAACCTGCGCGAATTGGGTTTTGCCACCTGGATTTCTTTGCCCGCGCTGATGACGCCTTTCATCATCATTGGCGGCAAGATTTTTGGCTGGTTCACCGCGACTGAAAGTGCGTGCATCGCCGTGCTTTATGCCGGCCTGCTTTCCCTGATTGTCTATCGGGAGATGGATTTGAAAGGGCTTTACGGCGCGCTTGGTGAAACCGGAAGGCTGGCGGCGGTGGCGCTGTTTTGCGTGGGAACGGCTTCGGCCTTTGGTTGGTTGCTCGCCTATTATAAGATTCCCGAAGCCATCCTGGCCGGTGTTTCCGCCTGGGGCATGGGCAAGGTCGCCACAGGGTTTTTCGTGGCCGGCGTCTTTTTGGTCGTGGGCTGCTTCCTGGATGCGATTCCGGCCATCATCATTGTCGGCGCCATCCTGCAACCGCTGGCAATGGACGTCGGCATTCATCCCGTGCATTTCGCCATGATCGGGATTGTGAGCTTGGCCTTCGGCCTGGTGACGCCGCCTTATGGCTTATGTCTGATGATCGCCTGCCATGTGGCGGGCATGAAGATAGGTGCTGTGATCAAGGATACCCTCATTATGCTGCTGCCCATGCTGGCTGTGCTGGGCCTGGTGATCATGTGGCCGGATGTGTCTTTGATTCTGCCGCGGCTGATTTCGCCCGAATTCTTGCAATAGACCGCCACCATCACCCTGTAATGCGCGCAGCAAGGCCACCCAGAAACACGGCAAGCCCCAGATCAAGCGCAACAAACCCGGCTGCGCCCAACGCGCTGAGCCGCAACGCATGGCGTGCTACAAACCATTCCAGCCAAAGCGCGTAAAACAGCGCCAATAACCCACCAAGGTCGAGCAAACCGCCCTTACCCAACAGCAAGCCCGGCAGGCTCAGCAGCGCGAGTGCGAGATATTGCACCACCGCAGACCAGTTCCAGGCAGCAATGAAACGCGGCCAGCGATCTGCGACGCCAAGCGCCTTGGCCAGGTAGAGTGACGCCAAGGCAAACCCCGCCCAGGACGCCGCAAACAGCAGCAAATCCACAAAAAGCGAGAGCACCACATCCTCGGGCGGGCTGGTCTGATCCTTGAAGAAAAGGAATAGCGGCAGGCAGATCGCCGCGGCGCGGAAGGAATAGGCCGCGACCGGCAAGGTGTTTTCGAAAGCGGCCAGCCCCACGGCGCGCCCGCGCGCCAGCATCAGCGCGCCAGCCAGCGCGCGCGCCACACCACCTTGGGGTGCGTTGCTCAGCCGACCAGCTCCTCAAGCGCCATGCGGTAAAGCGAGGCCAAGTCGCGCAGCTCATCAATCGGGGCGCATTCATCCACCTTATGCATGGTGGCACCAACCGCGCCCAGTTCCGCCACGGGGCAATAGCGCGTGATGAAACGCGCATCGGAAGTACCGCCGCCCGTATCAAGTTTGGCCTGCGAACCCGTGGCACGTTCAATGGCGCGTTGCAGTCCAGCAACGAAAGGTCCCGGTTCGGTCAGGAAGCTTTCGCCGGAAACCGTGACCGTCAGGTCATGATTTGGCGCTTCTTCTTCCAGCACGGCACGAATGCGCTGGGTCAGCCCAGTGCTGCGATGCAGATCATTGAAGCGGATATTGAAAAACGCCTTGGCCGCCGCCGGAATTACATTGGTTGCGGTATTGCCGACATCAAAGCTCGTTACTTGCAGCGTGCTTGGTTGGAACCAATCACTGCCATTGTCTAAAGCTTCGGCGGTCAGCCTATTCAGCACCCGCACCAGCCGATGCACCGGATTATCGGCGCGTTCCGGATAGGCGGAATGGCCCTGAATACCATGCACGGTGATTTGCGCGTTCATGGAACCGCGGCGGCCGATTTTGAGCGTATCGCCAAGCGTCACCTTGGAAGTAGGTTCCCCCACCAGCGCCATATTCGGTATCTGGTCATTATCCGCCATCCATTCCAGCACTTTGGCGGTGCCATTGATGGAAGGCCCTTCCTCATCGCCTGTGATCAGCAGGCTGATGCTGCCTTGATGATCCGGGCGCAGCGCGAGGAAATCGGTCAGCCCCGCAATGAAGGCCGCAATGCTGCCCTTCATGTCGCAGGCGCCGCGGCCATAAATCATACCATCGGCGACCTCCGCACCGAAGGGATCATGCTGCCAGCCAGCCCGATCACCAACCGGCACCACATCCGTATGCCCCGCATAACAAAAATGCGGTCCATGCCGCCCGCGGCGGGCGAACAGATTATCAACTTCCGCGAATTTCAGCCGCGTGCAGGTGAAACCAAGCGGGATCAGAGCCGCTTCCAGTACACCAAGCGCCCCGCCTTCTTCCGGGGTGACGGAAGGGCAGCGGATCAGCGCTTGCAGCAGGGGAAGCGGATCAGTCACGCAGCAATTCGTTGATCGCGGTCTTCGCCCGCGTTTGCGCATCCACCCGCTTCACAATCACCGCGCAATAAAGCGAAGGCCCAGGCGAGCCATCTGGCAGCGGCTTACCCGGCAAGGAACCCGGCACCACCACGGAATAGGAAGGCACGCGGCCCATGAAGATCTCGCCCGTATTGCGGTCCACAATCTTGGTGGTGGCGCTGATGAATACGCCCATGGAAAGCACGCTGCCGCGTTCCACAATCACGCCTTCCACCACTTCTGACCGCGCGCCGATGAAGCAATCATCTTCGATCACAACAGGGTTTGCTTGCAGCGGTTCCAACACGCCGCCAATGCCAACGCCACCCGAAAGATGCACATTCTTGCCGATTTGTGCGCAGGAACCCACCGTGGCCCAGGTATCCACCATGGTGTTTTCCTCAACGCGCGCGCCAAGGTTCACGAAGGATGGCATCAGCACCACATTCCGCGCGATATAGGCGGAACGGCGCACCACTGCGCCCGGCACCACACGGAAGCCAGCTTCGCGGAAGCGATTTTCGCCCCAGCCTTCGAATTTCAGCGGCACCTTGTCATAAGCGCCGGTCGAAATATCCATCGGCGCGGAATCTGCCAGGCGGAAGGACATCAGCACCGCCTGCTTCAACCATTGATTGACCTTCCAGCCACCATTCCCATCAGGCTCTGCCACGCGGGCCTGGCCGGAATCGAGCATTTCCAGGGCTTCTTCCACCGCTGCGCGATCAGCCCCCGTGGTCGCGGGGGAAAGCTGGTCGCGCCTGGCCCAAAGCGCTTCGATGCGGGCTTGAAGAGCGGTCATGGTCATGGGGCGGGTTCCTCCGGCAAACTTGTCTTTCCTTGCGGCGGGGCGGGGGCGCTGTCAACGCTCCGCAGTAACGAAAGATTAGGAGGCCATGGGGAATATGGGTTCATGCTTCCCAGTTGTGAAACCCGCGCATCCGGCTTGACCTCAGGTCCCCGCCCCAAGCTTGCGCCAAGCAGGGCGAAGGTCTCATGAGCGGTACCGTCGAGAATATGCTGCGTCTGGCGCGTGAGAGTGATCCCGCGACCCGTGCAATGCTGGCGCGCAACGCCACCACCCCGCATGAGGTGCTGGCCTTCCTTTCCATGGATAAGGAACCGCGCGTCAGGGCCAGCGTCGTCGCGAATACACGCGCGCCGTTTTCGGTGTTGCAGGGTCTGACCGAGGATGAAAATATCTCGGTACGTGAAGCCTTGGCGCGGCGTGTGGCGGATATTCTCCCCTCGCTCACATCCTCTACCCATGACCGCCTGGCGAATATTGTCCAGCCCGTCCTGTTGCGCCTGACAGCGGATGCGGCTGAACAAGTCCGCTTCATCATCGCTGATGCCGCCAAGCATCTTTCCACGGTGCCGCGCGATGCGGTGCTTCGCCTTGCCACGGATACAGAAATCCGCGTGGCAGAGCCTGTCATTCGCCTTTCGCCCCTGTTGAATGACGAGGATTTGCTGGCGCTGGTGGCATCACCACCCGTGAATGAGACGCTTCATGCCGTCGCGCGTCGCATCGGCATTGGTGAAGCGGTGACCGATGCGTTGATTGCGCAAGGGGACCGCCTCGCCATAGGCCTGATGATAGAAAACAGCAGTGCAAAGATTCGCGCTGCCAGCATGGAAGATGTGCTCAATCGGGCGCGCTTCAATCCGGAATGGTTTCCAAGCCTCATGGCGCGGCCAGCGCTGACGCCGGATACCGCAATACGCCTGGCGGGTGTTGTGGCAGATACGCTGCTGCGGCCGTTGATGCAGCGCCAAGACATGGATGACGCGCTACTGTTTCGCGTCCGCCAATGCGTGGCGGATCGCCTGGGCCTGCCGCAGCCCAATTTGTTAGGCGGTTCTGCTAACCGGCAGATTGACCCTGTCGCCAAGGGCTTCCCAGCAAAATCAATGGTATGGCGCACCGATAATAACAGCCGACGTTTCTAGAGCATTTTCAAGCCAAGTGAGATCACTTGGCGGCTCGGGAAATGCGATCAAACCGAGCATTTTCAAGCCAAGTGAGATCACTTGGCTCGAACATGCCCTAACCTTCACGGCCGGATCAGCGTGCCCGCGCCGTCATCGGTGAAAAGTTCTCGCAGCACAGCATGCGGCACGCGGCCATCCAGGATCACTGCACCCTTTACGCCGCGTTCCACGGCATAGATGCAGGTTTCCACCTTCGGGATCATGCCGCCGGAAATCCAGCCATCGGCGAGGCCCTTCTTAACCTCGGCCACCGTCATTTCCGGGATGAAATTGCCATCGGGGCCAAGCACGCCGCGCACATCGGTCAGCATCAAAAGCCTTTCGGCGGAAAGCGCGCCGGCAATCGCACCCGCCACCGTATCGGCATTGATGTTATAGGTCTGGCCATCCGTCCCCACGCCAACGGGGGCCACAACGGGCACGATATCCGCGCCAATCATCAATTCCAACACGCGCGGGTTGATGTGCTCGGGCTCACCGACAAAACCAAGATCGAGCACTTTTTCGATATTGCTGTCTGGATCGCGATAGGTGCGCATGAGTTTGCGCGCCCGCACCAGCCCACCATCCTTGCCAGAAATCCCAACCGCGAGGACACCAGCGCGGGTGATGGCTTCTGCCACTTGTTTGTTCACCGGCCCCGCCAGCACCATTTCCACCACATCCAGCATGGTGGCATCGGTCACACGCAGCCCCTGCACGAAGGTGGATTTCACATCCAGGCGCTTCAGCATGGCGTTGATCTGAGGCCCGCCGCCATGCACCACCACCGGGTTCACGCCCACCTGCTCCAGCAGCGCGATATCACGGCCAAAACGCAAAGCGGTTTCTTCTTCCCCCATGGCGTGGCCGCCATATTTCACTACCACGATCTGGTCATCATAGCGCTTCAGGAAGGGCAGAGCCCCTGCCAGGATTTCCATCTGTTCCTGGGCGGTATCGGTCATGTAGGGCGATCCTGTGAATTCTGATCTTGTGTAAAGGGCGGCGACGGGAAGGGTCAAGATGCCGGCGGGTGGCTCGCCTTCTTCTCCCAGCCGCGGGCGGTTTGCTGCCAATAGGTCAGGCTATGCCCGGCGTCCTTGGCGACAACCCAGCGCGCGCGCGCCGCCGCCACCGCCGTTTCATCGCCGCCATCGAAAAGATCAAGCACGCGGTCATAATTCTGAAACCTTGTGCTTGCCGCACCATCCAGCAGCACCAGGAAGCGCGCGCCATTGGCCGGCGGCACATCCTGATCGGCAATTAAAAAGGGCTGCGCCGCGTCATGCTCCCCGCCGGCCAGGCCATGCGGCAGCCAGGGCGGATCAGCGGGCAGCCATAGCGCAGCGTCCAAAGCGCGCGCGCGTTCCGCATCGCCGCACAAGATAAAGCCGCGCCCGCCCGCATCCAATACGCGGCCCAGCAACTTCGGCAGCGCGTCCTGCAATTTGCTGCGGGTCAAGTGATAGAAACCAATCTCCGTCATGCGTCGCGTTCAAAGCGCATGGCCACCAGGCGATCCAGCAAGCGCACGCCAAAGCCACTCGGCCCTTTCGGCCCAAGGGGTGCGGCTTCTTCGCGTGCCTCGACCCCCGCGATATCCAGATGCGCCCAGCTTGTGTCTTCCACGAATTCACGCAGGAAAGCTGCCGCATGGCAGGCATCTGACAAAAAGCGCCCGCCCCAGGCGCCGCTGCCCGCCAGCGCGCATTGGCGCAGATCGGCGATGTCACTTTTCAGAACTTCCCTGTGCTCATCATCAATCGGCATGGGCCACAATGGTTCGGCAACACCTTCTCCGGCCGCCATCAGCGCGGCCGTCAAAGCTTCATCATTGCCGAAGACGCCAGCGCGGAGATGGCCAAGCGCGATGATGATGCTGCCCGTCAGCGTCGCCAGATCAATCATCGCGCGTGGCCGAAAGCGCCGCGCGGTATAGGCCAAAGCATCGGCCAGGATCAGCCTGCCTTCTGCATCCGTATCCAACACCTCGATCGTCTTGCCACTATGGGTGCGCAGGATATCTCCAGGGCGATAGGAAGCTGCCCCAATGGCATTTTCAGCGAGCGCCAGCACCGCCACTGCTGGCGCCGGAGACTGCCGCAGCGCCAGCGCCAGCATCGCACCTGCCGCCGCCGCAGCGCCTGCCATATCGCCGCGCATTTCTTCCATCCCGCCGGCGGGCTTGATGGAAATGCCGCCCGTGTCAAAGCAAACCCCCTTGCCGACAAAAGCGACCGGCGCGGCTTTCAGCTTGCCCGGCCAGCGCAGCACCACCAGCCGAGGTCCATGCTCGGCCCCGCCACCCACTGCGCAAAGCGCGCCCATGCCAAGCGCGGTCAGGCGCTTGCCTTCCAGCACGTCAACCTTCAGGCCAAAGTCGCGCAGTGCGCGCAGCCTTTCGGCAAAGCTTTCGGGGTTCAGCCGATTGCCTGGCTCGGCCACCAGATCACGCGCGTAAAGCACCCCGCGCAGCGCTGCTTCGGCGCGCTTCCAGGCGGGTTCAACCTTGGCAGGAGAAGCCACTGCCAGCGTCACCCGCGCGGGCGGTGTATCCTTATCCTTGCTCGCATCACGCAGCGCATTGAAGCGCCAGGCATTCAGCAGCGCCCCTGCCGCGAAACCCGCCGCCTGTCGCGCCGTTGCGCCTTCGGCCAGTAAGACCGCTTGGGCGCGGCCAGCGGCTTCGGCCATGCCCGCACCACCACCCGCTTCCCAATCCTGCACCGTCCTGCCGGCCCCAATGCCAGCCAAGATCGTGAGGCCATCAGCGCCGGGCAGGCACAAGGCCTCACCCGCCCTGCCGGTAAAGCGCGCTGCCTTGGCCGCTGCCGCAAGCGCGGGATCATCCGGCGCATCACCGTCAAACACCGGCAGGATCAGCGCACTATCGGCACTGCGCGCCTTGTGGCGGCGCAGCGCGTCAGAGCTTCGTTGCAGGATCAATTTTACCATGGGCGCAAAAGCGACGTGGCTTCAGCCTTCGTAATGATCCGCCACCATGCGATCCAGCATGCGCACGCCATAAGCGGTCGCCCCCTTCGGCACGGTTGGCGCATCCTTGGAAGACCAAGCGGTGCCCGCAATATCCAAATGTACCCAGGGCTTGCCATTGACAAAGCGCTGGATGAATTGCGCTGCCGTGATGGACCCGCCCGGCCTGCCGCCGACATTCTTCATGTCGGCAATGTCGGACTTGATTTGCTTGTCATAGGCATCACCCAACGGCATGCGCCAGGTTTTCTCACTCACTGCACTGCCCGCTTCCTTCACATGGGCCGCGAGCGTATCATCATTGCTGAAAAGTCCAGCGCGTTCATGGCCAAGCGCGATGATGATCGCACCCGTCAATGTCGCCAAATCCACCATAAAGCGCGGGTCATATTTTTCCTGGCAATACCACATCACATCGGCCAGCACCAAACGTCCTTCCGCATCGGTATTGATTACCTCTACGGTCTGGCCGGAATAGGATTTCACCACATCGCCCGGGCGTTGCGCGGTGGCGGATGGCATGTTTTCCACCAGGCCCACCATGCCAATCACATCCGCCTTGGCCTTGCGGCCCGCGAGTGCGGCCATCAGCCCAATCACCGTGCCTGCACCGGCCATATCCCATTTCATGTCTTCCATGCCGCCCGCCGGCTTGATGGAAATGCCGCCGGTATCGAAGGTTACGCCCTTGCCGATGAAAGCAAGCGGCTTTTGCTTCTTGCCCTTGGGCGCGCCCATCCATTTCATGGTCACCATGCGCGGTTCCTGCGCACTGCCCTGCGCCACACCCAAAAGTGCGCCAAAGCCAAGGCGCTTCATCTCACGCGGGCCGATGATGTCCACTTCCACGCCAAGCTTTTCCAAAGCCTTGCAGCGTTCCGCCATTTCAGTGGGAGTCAGCACATTGGGCGGTTCGGAAACCAAATCGCGCGTCAGGAAAACACCATCCGCGATGGCCTGCATCGGCGCGAAGGCGGTCTTGGCTTTTGTTGCTTCCGCGCTGGCAAGGGCAATGCGTTCCAGCTTCGGCTTGTCTTCTTCCTTTTCCATGGTGCGGTAACGATCGAAGCGATAACTGCGCAGCCGCGCACCCATGGCGCAGCTTGCCGCCAGCGCCGGCGTCAGCCCGTCCGCCGCAATCACTGCTTCGCGTTCCTGCTGCACGGCAACCAGCGCGGCACCGCCGGCATTTTCAGCACCTTGCGCATCAAGCGCATCTGCCTTGCCAAGGCCGATGGCGACAATTTTCGCCAAGCCCGCGCCTGGCGCCCAAAGCGTGCAGGATTGGCCCTTGGTGCCCTTGAACTTCGCCGCTTCCAACCCGCGTGAGACCGCGCCGCCGGTCGCTTCCTCGGCCGCCTTGGCCAGGCCCGCAAGCGCGGCCCCTTCGGCAAGCAACAAAACCAAGGCGCCGCTGCGTGGCAAAGCGGGCTTCACGAAGGTGATATCGGGCATGGGGGCTCCTGAGGGCGAGACAATGTGGGGGCACCTTAACAGAGGCATCGT
>CAMCHA010000035.1 GCA_945874515.1 Asaia bogorensis | reverse complement strand
TGAGGACATGTTTCCCGTATGGGAAGAACTTATTGCCCCATCCGCCACCGCCTTACCGGCGTCCCATCGCCATTTCCATTTATTTCAATGGAAATGGCGCGTCTGGCTTTGCCTGACGTCTTGCTCCGTAGGACCACCCCGGCATGACAGCGCGGGTCCTGGTGGTGGATGACAGCCTGCCCAATCGAAAGCTGTTGGAAGCCCGGTTGCAGGACGAGTATTTTGAGGTTGTCGGCGTGGCTTCGGGTGCTGAGGCCATCACGCTCGCGCAGCGCTGGTCGCCCGATATCATCCTGCTGGATGTGCTCATGCCGGTGATGGATGGCTTTGAAGCCTGCCGCCGCCTGAAGGCGCAGCCGATCACGGCGCATATCCCGGTGGTCATGGTCACATCGCTCAATGACCAAAGCGAACGCGTGCGCGGGCTTGATGCTGGCGCAGATGATTTCCTGGTCAAGCCGGTGGATCAGGCGACGCTTTTTGCCCGGCTGCGCGCCCTGTTACGCGTCAAGCAGGTGCTGGATGCCTGGCGGCTTCGTGCGGAGACAGTGCGCGATCTGGGTTTTGAACCCCCAAGCGCGCCGCCTGAGGATTTTGAGGGCGCGAAAGTCCTGTTGCTATCTGATAATGCGGCTGAGGCCGCGGCGCTTTCCAGCGCCCTGGCAGCCGATGGCATGGCGCTTGAGCAATGCCGCGACGAGAAATTGGTCTGGGCCAAGCTACAGGACCCGCAGTCGCATTATGATTTGGTGCTGACCTCGCTCCCCATGCGGGAAGGTGATCCGCTTAGGCTCGCCTCTCGCCTTCGAGCGGAGGCGGAAACGCGCGACCTGCCGCTGATGCTGATCGCGGATGAGGAACAACGCGAATTGGTGCTGCGTGCCTTTGAATTGGGTGCTTCAGATCACGTGCTGCGCCCAATCAATGAGGAAGAATTGCGCGCGCGGGTGCGCAACCAGGTGCGGCGCCGGCGCTATCAGCTACGTCTTCGGGCGGAATTTGACCGGTCGCTTGAATTGGCGGTCACGGATGGGCTGACGGGGCTGCGCAATCGCCGGTACGTGTTTCGCCATCTGGAATCCCTGCTGCGTGCCGGCACCGCCAGCGGCGTGCTGATGATTGATGTGGACCGCTTCAAGCCACTCAATGATTATTACGGTCATGCAGCGGGCGATGCGGCTTTGCGCGAAGTGGCAGCGCGGTTGCGTGAGCATGTGCGCGCTTCCGATATTGTTGCGCGCTATGGCGGTGAGGAATTCCTGGTGGTGATGTCGGGCGCGGGGGCGGAGGAGACGGCGGTGATCGCCGAAAGGCTCCGCTCCGCCATCGCTGATCGCCCGATTGACCTGGGCCAGGCCAAGCTGCCCGTCACGGTCAGTATCGGCAGCGCGCTATCGTCGAGCAATATGGAAGCCGAGCCGCTGATCGCCGCGGCTGATTCAGCAATGTATCGCGCCAAGGCTTCGGGGCGAAACTGCGTGGAAGCCGCGACCGAGGTGGATTGGCGCGCCGTGTAAATATACGTGGAGCGTCCCCGCATCAGCACGTAACCTTGGCGAACCGGATGCTGGCGCCGCAAACACAAAAAGGGCGGGAAAACCCGCCCTTGGCGCATCCCTCATCGCAGCGCCTGTGCGGCGCGCAGCATTATTTGATCTTAGCTTCGCGGAACACAACGTGCTTGCGCGCCACCGGATCATACTTCTTCTTTTCCATCTTCCCGGTTATGTTCCGCGTGTTCTTCTTCGTCACGTAGAAATAACCTGTCTCCGCGCTGCTCACGAGGCGAATGAGGATGGTGTTCGATTTGGCCATGGTCAAAAGCTCCAGCCCGCCGGCCACTGGGCCGGAGGTTTCGTTGGGCCTTTCCTAAGCATGCCGGCGTTTTCGTCAAGTGGAAAAGGAAGCCTACCGCTGTTTCACCGCATCAAAGCCGCCTGATAGGCTGTTGCATCGGTCACCAGCGTCTGGGCGAAATCCGGCTCCCGCTCCACCCCATCCGGCCCAGGGCAGGTCTCGCGCAGGGCTTCTGCGTCCAGCGCCGAGACCGGCGGGCGGAGCGCGCGCAGCCGCGCCAGCGCCGCCCCCATGGGCTGCTGCCCCGCACGCAGCGCCACCAGCGCCCCCGTTGCAGCTTCAGCACCGCCTGCAGTGCAGATCGCCGGCAATAACCCCGCCCCCTGCAACGGCCAGCCTGAGGGC
This sequence comes from Asaia bogorensis, assembly GCA_945874515.1. GTDB lineage: Bacteria > Pseudomonadota > Alphaproteobacteria > Acetobacterales > Acetobacteraceae > Neoroseomonas > Neoroseomonas bogorensis_B. The sequence goes on along the minus strand of CAMCHA010000035.1, from coordinate 8,320 downwards.
ATGACAATGCGCGACCAGCTCAGCTGCAATTCGCCGCCATTGGGCAAGGGCAGCAGGATTTGCACCAGCCCCTTGCCTTGGGTTGCGGTGCCCAGCACTGCCGCTCGGCCACGTTCCGCCAAGGCCGCCGCCAAAATCTCCGCCGCCGAGGCGGTACGCCCATCCACCATCACCACAATGGGGCGGCCTTGCGCGAGGTCTGTGTCTGATGCGCCATAGCGCCGATTGGCGTCTGGATGGCGACCGGCGGTGCCCACAATCTCTCCGCCATCGAGGAAGATATCCGCAACCGCTACTGCCTGGGTCAGGATGCCGCCGCGATTGCCGCGCAAATCCAACACCAAGCCGCGCGGCGGATTGGCGCCCGCAAAGGCAGCTTCGACAAAGCCCGTCACCTGGGCCGAGGTCAGCGCGGTGAAGCCGGAGACGCGCAAATGCAGCACCCCATCGCGGGTTTCGGCTGCTACAGTCTCCATGCGCTGCGCCACACGAAGCAGCGTCACATTGCGCCTGCGCCCGGCGCGCTGCACCGCCAGCTTCACCTCAGTCTCCGCCGCACCTTCCAGCAGCAGCACAGCGCCGGGCAGGTCATTGGCGAAGACCATTTCATCATCCACCGTCACCAGCCGGTCACCCACGCGAATGCCGGCACCTGCCGCCGGACTATTCGGGGTAACCGCCGCCACCAGCACCTGCCCGCGCTGCGCCGAAAGCCTCAGCCCGACACCGCCCTGGCCAAGCCGCCGGTCGCGCGCAAGCTGCGCTTCTTCGGGCGCCACATAGCGGCTGAAGGGGTCAAGATGGCCGAAAATGGCGTTGAAACTGGTGCGCAGCAGCGCATCCCGCTTTGTTTCCCGAATGGCGGGTGATGCCGCCCAGGCGACCTCCTGAAACGGCATCAGCGCTTCGGCTGCCACCATGCCAATGGCCTCTGACGCGCCGCGCGTGGAATCACTTGGCAGCGCGCGGCTGATCAGCGCCCGGCGCCCGCGCATCAGGCGCAATTCCCGTCCAAGTCTTTCAACCCGAAGGCTTGGATCATTGGCGGTGAAGCCCGCCAGGCCCCAGGTGATCAAATCACTGGGCAAGGCGCGTTCCATATGCCTATCCAGAATCGCCGCAAAACCGGCGGCAAAGACCTCTCGCATCTCCTCACGCGGGAAGGGGGCGATGGCTTCGTGCACGCCAGCGCGCGGCACATCCTGCGCCAGCGCTGAGCCCAAGGTCAGCGCAGAACTAAAAAGCAGGATCAGCAAAGCGAGAGAAAGAAAACCGCGCGCGCGCTGGCTCAGCGCCGTCCACGCCGCGGCGGCGCCTGCCGGCCCGTGCGTTGGGGAATGCCCTGCATGATGTGAAACACCATCCCGCCCGTGCGCGCGGTCGCTTCCCGCAGGCGCACTTCCACGGACTGGCCCAGCGTAAAGGTCAGACCCGTCCTGCGACCAGCCAGGCGCTGCGTGGCTTCGTCCTGATCCCATCTATCATCCGGCAATGAGCCGAGCGGTACGATGCCGCTCGCGCCATTCTCCTCCAAAGTGACAAACAGTCCGAAGCGTGTCACCCCTGAAATACGCGCGGCGAAAATATTTCCCACGCGCTCTGACATATATGCCGCAAGGTAGCGATCAACCGCATCGCGTTCCGCGGCCGCCGCGCGCCGTTCAGTCGCGGTGATGTGTTCGCCGGTTTCTAAAAACCGCGCCGCTTCCACTTCCGCCAGGCCATCACTGCCAAGCTTCAAGCCGCGGATCAGCGCGCGATGCACCAGCAAATCCGCATAGCGTCTGATGGGTGAGGTGAAATGCGCATAGCGCGCCAAGGCCAAGCCGAAATGCCCAAGATTCTCCGGCGCATAAGCCGCCTGAGATTGGCTGCGGAGAACAGTTTCATGCACCAGCCGTTCCTGTGGGCTTTCCTTCACCTGCGCCAGCAAGGCCGCGAAATCGCGCGGATGCAGCCGGTCCCCGGGCGGGAGCGACAATTCCATGCTGCGCAGGAATTGACGAAGCCCTTCCAGCTTCAAATCCGAAGGCCGGTCATGGACGCGATACATGCAGGGCTGGATCAGGCGTTCAAGTTCTTCTGCCGCGCAGACATTGGCGGCGACCATGAATTCTTCGATCAGCCGATGGGAATCGAGCCGCGCACGCGGCACCACCGCGCTCACGCGCCCTTTTTCATCCAGCAGCACGCGGCGTTCCGGCAGGTTCAAATCAAGCGTGCCGCGTGCTTCGCGTGCGGCCAGCAGGGCGCGGAAGGCGCCGTAAAGGCTTGCCATATGGCCGGGCGCCAATCCTTCCGGTTCTGCCCCCGCTTCGAAACTTGCCTGCGCCTGCTCGTAGGTGAGCCGCGCGGCGGATCGCATGATGCCGCGCCCAAAGCGATGCCCGGTCTTTCGCCCCGCGCCATCAAAGTTCATTTCCACGAAAAGGCAGCCGCGTTCTTCGCGTGGGCGCAGGCTGCACCAGCCATTGGAAAGGGCCTCGGGCAGCATGGGCACGACGCGATCGGGGAAATAAACCGAATTGCCGCGCGCCCAGGCTTCGCGGTCCAGATGACTGTCAGGGCCGACATAATGCGCCACATCGGCGATGGCGACCGTCACTTTCCAGCCGGCGCCATCGGCTTCGGCATGCACTGCATCGTCGAAATCGCGTGCGTCATCGCCATCAATCGTCACCAGCGGCAGGTCGCGTAAATCAATCCGCCCGCGTGCTGTCACGCCCTTCGCCGCTTCGGCTTGGCGGACCGCCTCGGCAGGAAAAACATCAGGGATGCCATGGGCATGGATGCAGATCAGCGAGACCGAACGCGGTTCGCCCATGACGCCCAGGCTTTCGATAATCCGCGCGGGCTTGGGGCCAAAATGCCGCGTGGCGGGTAAGGGCTCAGCCAGCACAATATCGCCTGGCTTTGCGCCGCCGGCCTCACCGGGCGGGACCATCCATTCGCCCTTCTGGCGACGATCGGTTGGGATGATCCGCCCTTCCTCATAAACGCCCAGGATGCGGGCCGGCGCACCACCCGCGATGCGCTTAAAAGTGCGGCCTTCATATTTGCCGGGACCGATGGGCTTGAGCCGCGCGAGTACGCGTTCCCCAACCGCCAGCGCTGGGCGGCCTTTGCCTTCCGGGCGCATATAGATGATGGGCGGGCGGCCCTCACCCTCCCATTGCAGCGGGCGCGCGATGGGGTCGCCATCCGGGTCTGTGCCGGTCACTTCCACCGGCGCCATATCTGGCAAGCGGCCTGGAGCGATAATGGCGCGCTTGCCGGCAGGGCTTGCGCCACCTTCTTCCGCCAACTCACGCATCATGTGGCGGAGTGCCGGGCGCTGATCCGTACTCAGCCCAAAAGCGCGGGCGATTTCGGATTTCGTCACGCGGCCTTTGGCTTCCGCCAGAAAACCGCGCAGCGCGGCCTTGGAAGGAAGCTCGCCTGTTGTCTCCGCAACTTGGAGCGCCGTGCCGCGATGTTTCGCGCTGGCCACCGGGCCGGAGGCGGCGCGGGATCGGGCCTTATGGCCTTTCACCGGCGGGCCGCGACGCGGCATATCAGCGGCTACTCTTGCGGGCGGCGGGCTTGGCTTTGGCCGCGGGCTTCGCCTTGGCTGCCGGTTTCGCCTTGGCGGCGGTGGTGGCTTTTGGCTTGGCGGCAGGCTTTGCCTTTGCTGCCGGCTTTGCTTTCGCTGCTGGTTTCGCCTTGGCGGGTGTAGCTGCGGCGGCGACCTTCCGTGCGCCACCCTTCGCACCCTTGCGAGCGGCGGCGCCGCGCACCTTCATCTCCTTGCCCTTTTCGGCAAGCAGCGTGACCATATCCGCAAGCTGAGCATCTTCCATGGCCAGATCGCGCGGCAAATTGGCGACGGTCCGCCCATGCTGCGCGTAAGGCCCAAAGCGGCCCTTGCGCACCACCACCATCTCTCCATCCTTGGGGTGTGCGCCCAATTCCCGAATGCGGGACCGTGCATCGGCCAAAAGTGCCACGGCGCGATTGAGCCCAACCGTCAGCACATCATCATCCTTATCCAAGGATTTGAAGATGCTACCGCAGCGAACATAGGCGCCGAAACGCCCAATCCCGGCGGTAATTTCTTCCTGGCTTTCCGGATCAAGTCCAACCACGCGCGGCAGGGAAAGCAAGCCCAAAGCGCCTTCCAGCGTCATGCCATCCGGGTTCTGCCCGGTGGGCAGGCTCGCGCGGCGTGGCTTGGTGGGCTTGCCCTTGGCATCTGTGCCCGGTTCGCCAAGTTGCACATAAACGCCGTAAGGGCCTCGCCGCATGGTGACCGCCTGGCCGGTCGCGGGGTCGTTGCCCAATTCGCGATCCGCGCTGGCACCTTCACCATCGGCTGAGCCCACGCCGAAGGGCCGCGTGTAGCGGCATTCAGGATAATTCGAACACCCGATAAAGGCGCCACCGCGACCAAGCCGCAAGCCAAGCCGGCCCGCCGAGCAACTCGGGCAGCTGCGCGGGTCCGTGCCATCGCCGCGCGCGGGAAAAACATGCGGCCCCAAATCCTCATCCAGCGCGTCAATCACATCGCGGATCTTGAGATCCTTGGTCGCTTCCACTGCGCGGGAGAATTCATCCCAGAAAACATGCATCACCGCGCGCCATTCGGCACGACCGCCGGAGATTTCATCGAGCTTTTCCTCCATGGCGGAGGTGAAGCCGGTGTCCACGTATTTTTCGAAAAACCGCACCAGGAAGGTGGTGACCATGCGCCCCAAATCCTGCGCAATAAAACGCCGTTTTTCGAGCGTGACATATTTCAAATCCTGCAAGCGTTGCAGGATGGAGGCATAGGTGGAAGGCCGGCCAATGCCGAGTTCTTCCAGCCGCTTCACCAATGACGCTTCGGAATAGCGCGGTGGCGGCTGGGTGAAATGCTGGCTGGCCGCGATATCGCCGTGCTTCAGCGCTTCCTTCTCCCGCATCGGCGGCAGGATGCGGCTTTCATCATCCTCGGCCGGCGCGCTGCCGGGCGCGATGCCGGCGCGTGCATCTGCCGCGCGATCATCCTCATCTTCGCGATAGAGCTTCAGGAAACCGTCAAAGGCAATCACGGAACCGGTGGCGCGGAATTGCGCGCGGGCATCCTTGGCGGTGATATCCACCGCCGTTTGATCCATCTCGGCCGAGGCCATCTGGGACGCTACCGCGCGCTTCCAGATCAGATCATAAAGCTTGGCCTGAGCGCCTTCCAATTCGCCGCCCATGGTATCCGGGCTGCGCGTTACGTCCGTGGGGCGAATCGCCTCATGCGCTTCCTGCGCGTTCTTGGCCTTGGAGGCATATTCGCGCGGTGCGGCGGGCATGTAATTCGGCCCGAATGCGCTTTTCACGTGATCACGAATGGCGGCGATTGCTTCGCGCGCCATGGTCACGCCATCCGTCCGCATATAGGTGATGTGGCCGGCTTCATACAAAGCCTGCGCCGTGCGCATGGTTTGCTGCGCGCCCATGCCGAGCTTGCGCGATGCTTCCATCTGCAGCGTGGAGGTCATGAAGGGCGGCGGGGGGTTCCGCCGTACGCGGCGCTTTTCAACCGACGCCACACTGTAGCTGCCGCCTTCGGCCAGCTTCTTCGCGCGCAGTGCCGAAGCTTCATCCGGCAGATCGAATTGTTCTAGCTTGCGGCCTTCAAGATGCGTGAGCCGCGCGGTGAAGGGCGCGCCGGCCGCCGTGGTGAAGCGGCCTTCAATGGACCAATATTCGCGCGCGCGAAACGCTTCGATTTCCGCTTCACGTTCGCAAATCAGGCGAAGGGCGACAGATTGCACACGCCCCGCGGAACGCGAACCGGGAAGCTTCCGCCACAGTACGGGCGACAACGTATAACCAACCAAATAATCCAGCGCGCGCCGCGCCAGATAGGCTTCGATCAGCGGCTGATCCAAATCGCGCGGATGCGCCACCGCATATTGTACGGCACGCTTGGTGATTTCGTTGAAGGTGATGCGCTGAACATGCTTGCCCTTCAGCGCCCCACGCTCGGCCAGCATATCCTTCACATGCCAGGAAATCGCTTCCCCTTCACGATCCGGGTCGGTGGCCAGGTAAAGCCGCTTGGCGCCCTTCAGCGCGGCCGCAATGCGGCCCACTTGCTGTTCGCCGCGCGGGTCCTTGCCCCAGAGCATGGCGAAATCCTGATCTGGCAGGACCGCGCCATCCTTTTCTTCCAGATCGCGGACATGGCCATAGGAGGCCAATACCGTGAAATCCCGGCCCAAATATTTTTCAATCGTCTTCGCCTTGGCCGGCGATTCCACAACGACAACGTCGCTCATGCTTTCCCGATTCACCCTCGCCCGGATAGCGCTACCCGATGGCCGGGCAGCATATCCACCCGGCCTTCCAGTTCCAGATCAGCAAGCGCCGCCTGGAGCGCGGGGGGTGAGAGGTGACAGCGCCGGAGCAGATCGTCAACAGATATCGGTGACATTCCAATTAAATCAATAAGTTGACCATATTCGCCGGGGGTGGCTTCCGGCGGCACATCCTCAGATATCGGGATTTCCGGCTGCCGGGCCAGGGCAAAAAGCGGGGCGTCGTTCGGCGCTTCGGGCAGATGCGCCAGCACATCGGCGGCACTTTCCACCAAATGCGCGCCTTGGCGGATCAGGTCATTGGCGCCGCGGCTGCGTGGATCCAGCGGGCTGCCAGGGATGGCGAAGACCTCCCTACCCGCTTCCAAGGCTAGGCGCGCGGTGATCAGCGTGCCTGACCGTTCTGCGGCTTCCACCACCAGGACGCCGAGCGAGAGCCCGGCCACGATCCGGTTGCGCTTCGGGAAATGCCGCGCCAACGGCGCGGTGCCGAGCGTATGTTCCGCCACCAGCGCCCCTTCGCGGCCTATCCGCGCCTGAAGCGCGGCGTTTTCCGGTGGATAGGCGACATCCAAGCCGCCCGGCAGCACGGCCAGCGTCCGCCCAACGCGCAAGGCGCCCTGATGCGCCGCCGCATCTACCCCGCGCGCCAGGCCCGAGATCACCAGCACCCCGGCTTCGGTCAGTGCCTCGGCGATATCCTCCGCAATGCGCCGGCCGGCGGCCGAGGCATTGCGCGCACCCACAATGGCGAAGCTTGGCACCTGCGCCAGCAAAGCGGCATCGCCCTGCACCGCGAGCATCGCCGGCGCATCCGCCAGCAAAGCAAGCAAGGGCGGGTAGTGGGGATCACCCCAAAAGATGAAACGCGCGCCGAGCTTGGCCATGGCATCGGCTTCCCGCCGTGCGTCATCCAGGCTTGGGATGCGCGCCGGGGTTTCGCGTTTGGCGAGAAGGCGGGGCAAAGCCTCCAAAGCTGCGCGCCCGCTGCCGTGGCGGGCGAGCAGGCGGCGAAAACCCATGGGGCCAATGCCCTCGGTCTGGGCGATGCGCCAGAGGGCGAGGCTTTCGATGGGGCTGACGGTGGTTGCTGGCATAGGCGAAATCCTATGCCATATCTCAACCTATACGGGAAATACTAAATCTTATTGCTACTTGGCCGTTTTGCCGATGCGTGGTTCGGTCCCGGCCAGCAGGCGGCGGATATTCGCCTCATGCCGCCAAAACACCAGCACGGCGATCAGCAACGCCATCAGCGCGTGATCCGTGCTGGACAGGACCAGTGCGAAAAGCGGCGCCGCCGCAAAGGCCGTGAGCGCGGCGGCGGATGACATTTTCAGGAGTTTTGCCGCAACCAACCACACGGCACAGCAGGCAAGCCCAACCGGCCAGGCGGCGGCCAGCAGCACGCCAAGCCCTGTCGCCACCCCCTTGCCGCCGCGAAAGCCAAGCCAGACGGGGAACAGATGCCCTAGCACCGCCGCCGTGCCCACCACCACATCCTGATCGCCCAGGAAATAGCGCGCGAGCAGCACCGCCACCGCCCCCTTCAGCCCATCCAGGATCAGCGTCGCCGCCGCCAGGCCCTTGCGGCCGGTGCGCAGCACATTGGTCGCCCCGATATTGCCGGAACCGACCTGGCGGATATCGCCAAGCCCCGCCGCCTTGGTCAGCAATAGCCCGAAGGGAATCGAGCCAATCAAATAGCCGCCAAGCAGCGCAATCAGAAAACTAATGCTGTCCGCGTGTTCGGCCATGACTCAGCCGCCGAAAACGCGCCGCCCGGCTTTCCAGGTGCCAAGCACCCGGCCTTCCAGGGCGCGGCCGTCAAAAGGCGAGTTCTGCGCCTTGCCAGGCAGCTTGCCGGCTTCAACCTTCCAGCCACGATCGGGATGGAACAGCACCAGATCGGCCGGCGCGCCCTTCGCCAGCCTGCCCTGCGGCAAACCCAGCAACGCCGCGGGCCGCGACGTCAGCAGCCCAAGCGC
>CAMCHA010000034.1 GCA_945874515.1 Asaia bogorensis | reverse complement strand
TTGCTCATCCGCTTCATCATGGCGGACATATCGTCGAATTGCTTCAGCAGGCGGTTCACATCCTGCACCGTGGTGCCGGACCCGGCAGCGATACGGCGCTTGCGTGATGCCTTTAGCAGATCAGGCGTACGGCGTTCCTTGGGCGTCATGCTGGAAATAATCGCCGCCTGACGCTTCAGAATGGCGGTATCCAGATTGGCGCCTTCCAATTGCGCCTTCATCTTCTGCACGCCCGGCAACATGCCAAGAATGCCTTGCAAGCTGCCCATCTTGCCGATTTGCTTGAGCTGCGCCGCATAATCATCCAGCGTGAACTGGCCCTTCTGCATGCGCGCGGCGAGCTTTTCAGCCTCCGCCTGGTCAATCGTCTCGGCGGCTTTTTCCACCAAGGAGACGATATCGCCCATGCCGAGGATACGGCCCGCGATGCGATCGGGGTGGAAATCTTCAAGCGCATCCAGCTTTTCGCCGGCGCCCAAAAGCTTGATCGGCGCGCCGGTCACGGCCCGCATGGAAAGTGCCGCACCACCGCGCGCATCGCCATCAACGCGCGTCATGACAATGCCGGTCACGCCAATTTTTTCCTGGAAAGCCTTGGCGGTATTCACCGCATCCTGCCCGGTCATGGCATCCACAACCAGCAAGGTTTCATGCGGCTGGGTGGCGGCCTTAACCTCGGCCACTTCGGCCATCAGCGCTTCATCAATCGCAAGGCGGCCGGCGGTGTCCAGCACCACCACATCGTATAATTCGCGCCGCGCGACATCCATGGCGCGTAGAGCGATTTCAAGCGGGCGCTGGCCGGCGATGATCGGCAGGCTGGTCACTTCCGCGCGTTCGGCCAATTGCTGCAACTGAAGCTGCGCCGCCGGGCGATGCACATCGAGCGACGCCAGCAGTACCTTCTTCTTGTCGCGGCCCTTTAAGCGAAGCGCGATCTTGCCCGAGGTTGTGGTCTTGCCCGATCCCTGCAAGCCCACCATCAAAATGGCGACCGGGGCCGGCGCGTTTAGATCAATGCCGCGGACACCTTCCGTGCCGCCAAGCGCTTCCACCAAAGCGTCATTGACGATTTTGATGACCTGCTGCGCGGGGGAGACGGAGCGGATCACCTCCTGCCCTATGGCGCGTTCCTTCACGCGCGCAACAAGGTCGCGCACCACCGGCAAGGCGACATCAGCTTCCAGCAACGCCACGCGCACTTCGCGCAGCGCTTCGGTCACATCTGCTTCGCTCAGCGCGCCACGGCGGCGCAGCCGATCAAAAACACCGTTGAGCTTGCTGGACAGAGCATCAAACATGACGCAGCCCGATGGTCCCTTCGCGTTGCGGTCGCCCCAAAGCAGAACGCGCCGCTGCGCGAGCCTTCGCGGAGCGACGGAGCCAACCCGCATCAGGCGGGCAGACCAAGGTTCAGGGAGAACCAGTGATGGGGGGCGTTTATCGCCCAGGCGCCTGAGGGTCAAGTGAAAAGGGGTGAGCGGGCCTTGGGCTATCAAGCGCCTCGACGCCGGGCAGGGCATTTGTTAAGCGTGGTCCCAAGGAATCCAAAACAGGAAGGCAGGGGCTGACATGGGCCAAAAGCTTGAAGACGCGCTGAAAATCACCCGCCGCGCCGCCTTGTTCGGGGGCGCTGGCCTGGGCCTTGCCGCTTGCGCCACCCCGACCCGCGGCCCCGCGGTGCCCATCGCCCGCACGCGGGATGCAAGGGTGCTCGGCCTTCCCAATGAGCGCTTTTTCTTCCCCTGGGATGGCGATGCCTTCCGTGTCGAGGTGGCGGCCGCTCAGGAAAGGGGACGGCGCCTTCTTAGCTCACGCCCTCGTGGGCCGGAACGCACCATTGAATTGCTGGCAATTTCCGGTGGCGGCGAAAATGGCGCCTTCGGCGCTGGCCTTCTCAATGGCTGGACCGAGGCAGGAAACCGGCCCACCTTCAGCCTGGTGACAGGCGTTTCAACCGGTGCGCTGACCGCGCCCTTCGCCTTTCTGGGTCCCCGCTACGATGCGGCGCTTAAATCAGTGTATACCGACCTCACGCCCAAGGATGTGCTGGAACAACGCTATTTGCTGAGCGCGGCCCTGTTTGAAGATGCGCTGGCCGATAGCGCGCCGCTGTTCCGCCTCATTTCCCGCTATTTGACTGAGGAGATGCTGGCCGACATCGCCCGCGCCTATGAGCGCGGCAGGCTATTGCTGATCGGCACTTCTGATATTGATGCACAATTGCCGGTGGCCTGGAACATCGGCGCGATTGCAGCCAGCGGCCACCCGAAGGCGCTTGATCTGGTGCGCCGACTGTTGTTGGCGTCCGCCGCCATACCTGGCGCTTTCCCACCCGTCATGTTTGATGTGATGTTGGATGGGCAAGCCTATCAGGAAATGCATGTGGATGGCGGCGCCTTCACGCAGGTGTTTCTCTATCCGCGCAGCGCCACGCGTGACCGGCGTGCCCATATCCGCCAGGGTGATCATGTTCAGCCCGTCAGGGCCTATATCATTCGCAATGGGCGGCTCATGCCCAACCCGGCAAGGACCGAGCGCCAGACTTTCGTCATCGCCCAACGCGCCATCGCCAGCATGATTTCCGCAAGCGGCTTTAATGATGTGGCGCGCATCCGCAACACCACGCGCGAAGACAATGTTGATTTCAACCTGGCCGCCATTGGCCCTGATTTCGCAGATGAACCGAAGGAACCCTTCGAACAGGCCTTTATGCGCAAGCTATATGACCACGCCTACGCGCAGGCGCGGGTTGGGTATCCCTGGATGAAGGATGTGCCGTACTGACAAGCATGCCCTGTCAGCTCACCCCCATCACATAAGCCGGCGGCTCCTGGGTTTCGAAAGTGACCCCCTTCACGCCCGGCACGCCTTCGGCCAGCACGCGCAGGCCCTGCTTCACGGTTGCAGACCGGCAAAAGCCGTGGAAGGTGACTTGGCCGTCCTTCACATCCGGGAAGATGAAATAGGTATCCACCCAGGGTTCATTGCGCATGGCAATCGCCAGATCGCGGCGGATGCGTTCATCTGGCGCATCGGCGGCCAGGCTCCCCGGGGGCGAAAGCAGGGCGCGGATTAGGTCTGAACGCGACACCACGCCAACCAGCTTGCCATCCCTCAGCACGGGTACGCGGCGGATCTTCTTGTCTTCAATGATCTTGGCGACATGCTCGATCGAAATGTCTTCAGTGACCGAGGCGATATCGGTTGTCATGACATCCCGCGCGCGGTGGCCATGGGTGCGCGCGAAGCGCGCCGCCTGATCCGTGGCGGAGGCAAAAAGCCCAAGCACCCATGATTTCGGCGCATCTTCCTTGGCCGCCAAGCGACGGATCAAATCGCCTTCGGTCACCATGCCAAGAAAGGTGCCGGCGCCATCCACCACCGGGGCGCCTGAGATGCCTCGATCGGCAAAGACCCGGGCAACGGCCTCCAGCGGGGCTTCGGGGGGGATGGTAACTAGGCTGGTGGTCATCAGGTCGCGAGCGCGCATGGGTGGTTCCTCCTGAAGCCTTATTAGGCTGGAAGCCATCGGCCGATCTTGCGGCATATCAAGAATGAGCTGGGATACGAGGAGAGGCCAATAGGCCGCTGGAAGCTAGGCGCGCTGCATTTTTGCGTGCAATTGGTTGGGGGACCTGGATTCGAACCAAGACTGTCCGAGTCAGAGTCGGAAGTTCTACCGTTAAACTATCCCCCAAGAAACAAAGCGTTTAGCACGAGCCTCGCTGCGCTTCAACTCGTCCCCCTCGAAAGCGCTTGCCCTCGGGACCAGATATCCGGATCATGGAAAGACCGCCCCTTAAGGGTCGGCACAATAGGACCGATGACCGAAACCGCCCCGCATCTTGCCCACGAAGCCGAACCCGCCCCGTCGCCCATGCGGGCGGAGGCTCCTGGCGTGGCCTATGCGGCGCTTGATCTCGGCACCAATAATTGCCGCTTGCTGATCGCGACCCCCAGCCAAGGCGGCTTTCGCGTGCAGGATTCCTTCAGCCGTGTGGTCCGCTTGGGCGAAGGCTTGGGCAGTAGCGGGCAGCTTTCGGAAGCATCTATGGAGCGTGCCCTGGCCGCCCTTGGCACCTGCGCCGAAAAACTCTCCCGCCGCCCGTTGCGCGGATTTGAGGCGGTGGCGACCGAAGCCTGCCGCCAGGCCAGCAATGGCCCGGCCTTCATCGCGCGGGTTGAGGCGGAAACCGGCATCAGGCTCCGTATCATCACGGGGCGGGAAGAAGCGGAACTCGCCATGGAATCCTGCGCGGCGTTGCTGGAGTCCGGGGATCGGCGCGCGCTGTTGTTCGATATCGGTGGCGGAAGCACTGAAATCGCCTGGATCCGCGCCGCCGCCAGACTTGGCGATGTACCGGAACTAATCGGCTATATCTCACTTCCTGTGGGTGTTGTGACGCTGGCCGAGCGCTGCGGTGCCGCTTGTTTCACCGAAGCCGGCTTCTTCGCTGTGGTGGATGAGGTGGCAGCCCAATTGGAAGGCTTTGATCGGCTGCATTGCATCGGCCAGGAAATCCATGCCGGCGGTGTGCGGCTGATGGGCACTTCCGGCACCGTCACCACGCTGGCCGGCGTGGTCATGGCGCTGCCGCGCTATCGCCGCCCGCTGGTGGATGGCTCGACGCTTGATTGCGAAGCCGCCGATGCCGCCTTGGGTGATCTTTTCGCCATGGGCCGGGCGGAATTAGCCGCGCACCCCTGTGTGGGGCCGGAACGCGTGGATTACGTGCTGCCGGGCTGCGCGATTTACGCCGCGATCCGGCGCATTTGGCCAACGCGGAGCCTGCGCGTCGCGGATCGCGGCCTGCGTGAGGGCATGTTGCTGCGGATGATGCGTGCGGACCGTGAAGCGATGCGGCGCAGCCCGCCACGGCACCGTTAAGCGCGCCCGCCATGGCCAAACAAACCCCGCCCGGCAGCAGCCGGGGCCTGACCCAGCGCCTGCGCAGCGCCGAAGGCCGCAGCACAGCGAGCCAGAAATGGCTCAATCGGCAATTGAATGATCCTTATGTGCGCGCCGCCAAGGAACGCGGCCTGCGTTCTCGTGCAGCCTTCAAGCTGCTTGAGATGAATGAAAAGGTGAAGCTGCTTCGGCCCGGCGCGCGGGTGGTGGATTTGGGCGCGGCGCCTGGCGGTTGGACTCAGGTGGCCGTGCAGGAAGTGGGCGCGCGCGGGCAGGTGGTGGCGCTAGATATCCTGCCCATGGACCCGGTGCCGGGGGCGACCACGCTGCAAGGCGATTTCCAAGAGCAGGAGGCCGAGACACGCATTATCGCAGCCCTTGGCGGCAAGGCGGATCTGGTGCTGTCAGACATGGCGCCCAATACCACGGGCCATGGCATGACAGATCATTTGCGCATCATGGCGCTTGCCGAATTGGCTTTGGATTTTGCGCTGAAGGTGCTGGGCCCGGGTGGCGGATTTGTTGCCAAGGTCTTTCAGGGGGGATCAGAAAAAGACATGCTGGTGACATTGAAGCGTCATTTCACCAGCGTGCGGCATGTAAAGCCGCCTGCAAGCCGGAAGGAATCGGCAGAATTATATGTGGTGGCGAGCGGCTTTCGCGGCTGATTTGTATCCTCGGTGATTGCGCCTATTGGCATCAAGGACTATGGAGAGTCGTCAAGGTAGCGCAACGCGAAAGCCCCTCCCATGGCACTAGAAACCCCTCCTCCTTCCGCTGGCTCTGTTGGTAGCATTATGCCTATCGCTGAGGCTTATGCCTTTGATGATGTGCTGCTGGTGCCCGCCTATTCCACTGTGCTGCCGGGGCAGACCCTGGCGCATACTCGGCTCACCAAGGAAATTCGGCTGAACATCCCGCTGATTTCGGCGGCGATGGATACGGTGACGGAAGCCCCCATGGCGATTGCCATGGCGCAGGCCGGCGGCATTGGCGTGATCCACAAGAATTTCTCGCCGGAAGATCAAGCCGCACAAGTGCGGCAAGTCAAGAAATTCGAATCCGGCATGGTTGTGAACCCGCTGACGGTGCATCCGGACCAGACTCTGGCTGAAGTGCGCGCGCTGCAAGAACGGCATCGCATCAGCGGCATTCCGGTGGTGGAACGTGGGTCGGGGCGGCTTGTTGGTATTATCACCAATCGCGATGTACGTTTCGCGACCGATCCTAATCTGCGGGTCTATGAGCTGATGACGCGTGAGGGCCTTGTCACCGCATCCCCCGATGTGACGCCGGATGAGGCGCGCACGCTTTTGCATAAGCATCGCATCGAAAAGCTGCTGGTGGTGGATGAAGCGCAGCGCTGCGTGGGCCTTGTCACCGTCAAGGATATGGACAAGGCGCAGGCCAATCCCAATGCATCGAAGGATGGCATGGGGCGGCTGCGTGCGGCGGCGGCGACGGGCGTTGGTGATGATGGCTTGCACCGCGCGGAATTGCTGGTGGCGGCGGGTGTGGATGTTGTTGTCGTGGATACCGCGCATGGCCATTCCGGTGGCGTGTTGCAGGCGGTGGAGCGCATCAAACGACTTTCCAATTCCGTACAGGTGATTGCCGGCAATGTCGCAACCCCGGAAGGCGCTTTGGCCTTGATTGAAGCGGGCGCGGATGCGGTGAAGATCGGCATTGGCCCGGGTTCCATCTGCACCACGCGCATTGTGGCGGGTGTCGGCGTGCCGCAGCTCACTGCCATTCTTGAAAGTGCTGCCGCGGCGCGCGAAAAAGGCGTGCCGGTGATTGCCGATGGCGGCATTCGTTCTTCCGGTGATCTTGCCAAGGCGCTCGCGGCCGGCGCGGATTGCGCCATGATGGGCAGCATCTTCGCTGGCACGGATGAAGCGCCCGGTGAAGTGTTTCTCTATCAGGGCCGGTCCTACAAATCCTATCGTGGCATGGGATCGCTTGGCGCCATGGCGCGTGGTTCGGCGGATCGGTATTTCCAGGCGGAAGTTCAGGATTCGCTGAAGCTGGTGCCGGAAGGTGTTGAAGGCCGCGTGGGCTACAAAGGCCCGGTTGGCGCCGTGATCCACCAGATGGTGGGCGGCTTGCGTGCCGCCATGGGTTATACGGGCTGTGCCACAATTGCGGAATTGCAGACCAAGGCGCGCTTCCGCCGCATTACTGGCGCGGGCTTGCGCGAAAGCCATGTGCATGATGTGGCGGTCACGCGCGAAGCGCCAAATTACCGCGCCGAGGGCTAATCCTGTTTCGGAACGGGTTTCTTTAACCCATAGGGCGCGACCAGCGCCCAGACATGATCGGGGATCATGTTGTGCATCTTGGCGGGTTCGGCGCGTTCAAGATGCAGCACGCTTTCCACAGCCTTCATCTCAACCCGCGCGCGGGCGAATTCCAAGCCGCGCGGGCCGATGCGCGGCATCAGCCAGCCGATGATCGGCCTCAGCCAATCGGGCATACGTCGCAAAGGTAAGCCACCTGCGGCGCGGCGGGTGTTTTCCAGAAAACCCTTCACCGCACCAGCGCGCTTGCCGGCGGTACCAGGCGCGGCGGTGGAGATTTCATCGCCAAGCAGCCTCAGCAATTCTTCACCACGTTCATTGCGCACTAGCAGCCATTGCTCGCCCTGGCCGCCCATATAGCCCACCGTGATATCGGCCAGCACATTTGTGTAATCCACGCAGCTTCGGCATGTGAGGGGGAAGAAATCCGAAGGTAATTGGCTGATCGGCAATTGCAGAAAGGGAATTTCCCGCTTGCTGCCATCGGCGAAGCGTAATTCCACATGGTAATCGGCGCGGAATTCCAGATAGGTGATCGTCTCCGGCGCATCGGACAAAAGCGTCAGGAAATGATGGAATTTTTCGGTGGTGGTATTGTCCGAACACGGCGTGCCGATGACGTAAAGCGCATCGAGCCCAAGCTGCGCTTCCAAGGCGCGCAGCGCATAGACTTGGCAGGGAATGCCAATCACTGCGATGCGCTTATGCCCAGCCGCCGCAGCCGGTTCCAACAGCGCAAGCAGCGGCGCATAGCCCATGCGCATGCCGCGGCAGGCGGCCATGCCTTCTGCCTTCGTCACCAGCACTGGCACGGGCTTCCATTTGTCATCAGGGTCCGGCGCCATGGTCAGCACAGCGGTCACAGCGCCCGCTTCCAGCAGCTTTTCAGCCAGGCGCGTGGTAATGCCGGTCCATTGTGCGCCGGGCTGAGGCGGCTTCAGCGATGCGCGCAGCATTTGCCGGAATGGGCCGAAATGAAGCTCATCCGGGCGCGCCGGGTCCCGCGCGCGGCCATGCACCGCCGCTTCCAGGCGCGGATAATCCGGCTTGATGAACTGGCAGGCGGTACCGCATGCCTTGGGGTTTTCCAGGCGCGAAACTCCGCAATCCGTGCATAGCCCGCGCGGCGCGGCTTCGCGGAAGGCAGGTGCCGCGATGCCTTCCCCCATCATAGTGTAAGTGCCCCGATAATGGCGCCAGCCCCCAACACCCATAGCGGGCTGAAATCCGTCCGCCAGACGAAAATGGCGGAACAGATGGTGAGCACCACAGTGACCCAGCTTTCGGCGGAACCCTGCGCCAGGATCATGCCCGATGAGGCAATCAGCCCGACCGCAATCGGCACCAGGCCACGTTCAATGATGCGAAGCCAAGGCCGGCCCAGCAACCGTGCGCGCAGGCGCGAAAAGCCAAAGGCGATCAGGCTGGTCGGCACCGTCATGGCGGCTGAGGCCGTCAGCATCCCAAGAATGCCCCCGACATGCCAACCAAACAGCCCGACCACCAGCACATTAGGCCCAGGCGCGGCTTGGGCGAGGGCAAAGCGACGCGCGAAATCCGCATCACTCATCCAACCATGCACATCCACGACCATGCGGTGCATCTCAGGCAGCACGGCAATGCCACCGCCCACTGAGACCAGGGAAATGGCGCCAAAACCCAGCAGTAACTGCCAAAAAATGGTCGCGGTCATTTGCTGCGCGCCCCATACCAGGACGCCAGAATGCCAAAGGGTGCCAAGCCCAGCACCACCATGGGCAGCGGTACGCGGAAGAAGCCCGCCGCCGCAAGCGCACAAAGCCCAACCCCCAAAAGTGCCAAGGTTGGCTTCAGCTTCTGCCCCATCTTGACCGCGGTGCCGAGCACCATGCCGGCCGCCGCGGCGGCGACACCAGCAAGCACCGCCTTCACCAAGGGCACCTCACCATAGGAATCATAAAGCACCGCGAGCCCCATCAGGATGATCAGCGGCCCGCCAAACATGGAACAGGAAGCAAGCAGCGCCCCCACTGCGCCATGAAAGCGATCCCCAATCATGATGGCCGCATTCAGCGCATTGGGCCCCGGCAGCACCTGCCCAAGGCCCAGCGTTTCCGCATATTCCTGTTCCGTCAGCCAGCGCTTTTCTTCGACCAACACGCGCCGCGCCCAGGCATTGATGCCGCCAAAGCCGATCAGCCCGATCTTGCCATAGGTCAGGAACAGATCGGCGCGGCTTGGCGAGGGTGCTGGAGAATCATCCATGGCAGCAGAGGAACCCGTCAGGCGCTGCGGATCAATCCCCCACGCGGTATAAAACGGGTTTAGATGAAGGCGTCAGTTGTTCTGGAAGACCCGCGCCGCCAGCGCCACTTGGAATATCGCCGTGATGAATTCCTGGCCCATCACGAAATACTTTGGATCAAGATAGGGCAGCGCAATCAACTCATCGCCTGGCTGCGGCGATTGGCGCGGCTCAAGAATGACCTGCCCGCTGGGTCGGCGCAGCATGAGGGTGGAACGCGCCCCACGCGCCGTCAGCCCGCCTGCCTGATCAAGGTATTGATCAATGCTCATGCCTTCCCGCCACAGCACGGCGCGGGGCATACTGACTTCCCCCTGCACCATGACAGTCTGGGATCTTTCAGGAATGACGATGACATCGCCATCTTCAAGACGCACCGGGGCGCAGGTGCCATCCTCATTCACCACGACAAGCCGGCCTTCCGGCAGGCTTCGACGCGCGCGACTGATGTAGGAGAGGATAAGATTGGCCTCAGCCGTACGCGCCGCAGCCACACCAGGTGTTAAGGATGGGGAGAGGAATAGCTGCCTTTCCAGCCGATCAAGCGCATCATCGATCGAGCGCTTTTGCTGCATGGCAAGCCTTGGGCGCAGCAGGAATACGGCCGAGGTATTGGCCAGCATGGGGTCCACCGCCACGTGATCCAGGATTTGGCACAGAGAGAAATCTCGTTGCGCAACAAGCACGGAAGGATAAAGCCGGCTGCCTTCAATGGTCACTCGCACCGTGCGCAGCGCGACATCCGCCACAAAGGTCACCGTATCCTGGTCCTGCAAAGTCTGCCGCGCGAGTTCGGCCAAGGTGACATAGCGGGAGAAGGGCTGGGCATTACGCACACCGCGCACTACAGCATTGGTCGCCGCCGGCAATGGGCGGGCGTAGTTGATAAGGTCCTGGCCCCGCATCGGGCCGCGCCCAGCGCTTTCAAACAGGTAATTGTTGCGAACTGCGCCATCGGCGCCCACTAGCGGGCGCTGACGACCGACCAGGATGGTATCACCTTCCTGCAAGCGAATCTGCGGTATCTGCCCATCCATGAGGAAGCGGTAGAGATCAAGGCTGGTCACGGTTCCGCCACCGCGCTGCACACTGATTTC
>CAMCHA010000033.1 GCA_945874515.1 Asaia bogorensis | reverse complement strand
GGCCAGAAACTACGCCGAGCGGTGCCGGCGGGAAAGCTTCGGCTAGGCCGCTCTGGCTTCTGCCGCGCATCACCTGTTAAAAGTCTTGCATGAGCCAATCCGCTGAAACGGCGCTGCCTGAGCGCTTTGTCTTTGACGCTGCTTCCGATCTGCCTGAGGTCGGGCAATTCCACGCGCCCGAGGAAGGGCCGGAGGGCGCCTTTCGCTGGACCGGCCCGGGGGCGGAAGCGGCTTTGACCATTTTGATTGATCGCCGCTACCCGCTGCGCGCCTGGTTGGAATTGGTGGATTTCGGCCACCCCGCCAACCTGGATGCGCTATCCCTGATTGTGGATGGCGAGCTTTATCCCCTGCTGCGGCGCGGCCCGGGAAAGAATCTGCTCGCCGGCCCAATCTTGCCGCGCGCCGATGAGGGGCCGACCCGTTTGGTGATCCGCGTGCCGCATTTGCATAGCCCGCCGCGGCAGGGCCATCGCGCCCCGCCTTTGCGCGGCATTGCCATCAAGCGCCTGAGCCTGACACCACCCGATTAAGGGCCGGGCAAGCCCGGGCAAAATATTGCTTTGTTTTGTGCTGCAGGGGGAAGGGGCGCGGTGCCGCGCGCCGGCGTCGGGCAATGTCATTGTCTTGTGCGGAAAACCCTTTCGCAACCGGCGTCGGCGTGGCAGGTTTCGCCCTGTCGCGGTCAAAAAGCGGCCTGAACAAGTCTTCCCGCGCGCCTGACGCCAAGCGGGATGGGAGAATGTGATGTCGGCACCGAATTGGACCAATCCTGAAACCCTGGTGCTGCATGCCGGCTGGCGTGCGGACCCGACAACCGGTTCGGTCGCTGTGCCGATCCATCAGACGACTTCTTTCCAATTCCAGGATACCGGCCATGCTTCGCGGCTTTTCGCGTTGGCTGAACTTGGCAATATCTATACCCGCCTGATGAACCCGACCGTGGATGTGCTGGAAAAGCGCGTCGCGGCGCTGGAAGGTGGCGTGGCGGGGCTGGCAGTGGGTTCAGGCCAGGCAGCGACCACTTTCGCGGTGATGAATTTGTGCGAAGCGGGGGATAATATTATTTCCTCCACCGATCTTTACGGCGGCACCTGGAATCTTTTCGCCAATACGCTGAAGCAATTTGGCATTGAAGTGCGCTTTGTGGACCCCGCTGATCCGGAAGGGTTCGCGCGCGCGACGGATGCGCGCACCCGCGCCTATTACGCCGAAACCCTGCCTAATCCGAAGCTGCAAGTTTTTCCGATTGCGGAAGTGGCGGCGATTGGGCGGAAGCTCGGCATTCCGCTGATCATGGACAATACCGCAGCGCCGATCATCTGCCGCCCGCTGGAACATGGCGCGGCGATTGTCATGCATTCCACCACTAAATGGATTGGCGGGCATGGCAACAGCATTGGCGGTGTGGTGGTGGATGGCGGTAATTTCGATTGGGAAGCGCATGGTGATCGCTTCCCTACGCTGAACAAGCCCGATCCATCTTATCACGGCGCGGTCTGGACCCAAGCCGTGAAGGCGCTTGGCCCGATTGCGTATATCATCCGCATGCGCACCTGCCTGCTGCGCGATCTGGGCGCGCCCATGTCGCCGATGAATGCCTTCCTTTTCCTGCAAGGGATGGAAACCCTACCGCTGCGCATGGAACGCCATTGCGCCAATGCAACGCGCACGGCCGCCTTCCTGGCGCAGCACCCTTCGGTGACGCGGGTGATCCATCCATCGCTCATGGAAGGCGAAAGCAGACGCCGTGCCGATGCGTATTTGCACGGCGGACATGGCAGCCTGATCGGGATTGAACTCAAGGGCGGCAAGGAAGCCGGGCAACGTTTCATTGAGGCACTGAAAATGTTCTACCATGTGGCCAATATCGGCGATGCACGGAGCCTGGCGATCCATCCCGCCACCACGACGCATAGCCAATTGGATGAAAGCGAACAGGCGGCATCGGGTGTGACACCTGGTTACGTCCGGCTATCCATCGGTATCGAGCATATTGACGACATATTGGCGGACCTTGATCAGGCGCTGAAGGCGGCGCAGGCATGAACGCGGATCGTCGCCGGATGGCGCAAGAACTTGGCCTTGGCCCCGCTGCGCCCGCGCTTGGTGCCTTCCCCGCCATTCGCATGCGCCGCAATCGCTATGATGCTTTCACGCGCAAGCTGGTTGCGGAAAATGTCCTGAGTGTTGGTGATCTGATCTGGCCGATCTTCATCATGGAAGGCACCAATACCATCATGCCGGTTGCTTCCATGCCGGGCGTGGTGCGCGTGACCATTGATAAGCTGGAAGAACATGTCGCCCCCGCCGTGAAGCTTGGCGTGCCGGCAGTGGCGCTATTTCCGATGACGCCTTCCGAGATCAAGGATGCGGAAGGCACGGAATCGACCAATCCAAATAATCTGATGTGCCGCGCTTCGCGCCTACTGAAGGCAAAGTTTCCGGAGCTTGGCCTGGTGGGTGATGTGGCACTCGATCCCTATACCGATCATGGGCATGATGGCGTGATCCGTGATGGCTATGTGGCGAATGATGAAACACTCGCCATCCTGACCGTGCAGGCCGTCAATCAGGCAGAAGCCGGCATTGATGTGATCGCGCCATCGGACATGATGGATGGGCGCGTTGCGGCCATTCGTGCAGCACTTGATGGGCGGGGCTTCATCAACACCCGCATCATGTCCTATGCGGCGAAATATGCCTCCGCCTTTTACGGCCCCTTCCGTGATGCGGTGGGGTCTGGTTCATCGCTCAAGGGCGACAAGAAAACCTATCAGATGGACCCCGCCAATTCGGATGAGGCGATGCGCGAAGTGGCCATGGATCTGGCCGAGGGTGCCGATATGGTCATGGTCAAGCCGGGGATGCCGTATTTGGATATCGTGCGGCGCGTGCATGAACGCTTTGGCGTACCAACCTTCGCGTATCAGGTGAGTGGCGAATACGCCATGATCGCAGGTGCCGCGCAAAATGGCTGGATTGATCGCGAACGCGCCATGATGGAAAGCCTGCTGGGCTTCAAGCGCGCGGGTGCTGCGGGGGTGCTGACCTATTTCGCGGTGGATGCGGCGGCGGTGCTGAAGCGGGGGTGAAGCCCCCCGCGCCCCGGCGCAATCCTTTCATTAGTTGATCGGCGAAGGCTCCGCGTGCCTGGAGCACGCCCTAGCCGCGCTGCGTCACCTGCACGCTTGATTCAAGCCCAAGTGCCGCAGCCAGGGTTTCAAGCCGGCGCAGCACGCTTTCGCCCGCGAAAACACCACTGCCTTCCACAAGCCGCAGCATCAACCGCCCACCGCGGCGTTCAAGTGATGTGCCCGCCAGCAACACGGGCGTGCCGCCTGAAAGCGTATAGGCAAGCCTGAAGGCTGCGCCCAAAATCTCCGCGCGCCTTAGCGTGCCAACATCCAACAGCAACCGCGCCGAGGGCAGGAAGGGCGCTTCCGCCTCCGCTTCGTACCGAAGGGCCGCGGCAAGGGCCAAGAAAGCGCGGCCATGATGGTCAATGCCAACACCGGGCTGGCGCAGCACACGAAAAAAAGCGTGTTCAGCACGATAATCCGGATGATCATGGCTGCCGATATCGCTCACCCAACACGCGGCTTCACGCAAAGCCAGCGCCAGCAGAGACTCATCTTCAAACAGTGGCGCGGTCCAGGCAAAAAGCGCCGGCGGCATGGTTTGGTCACGCCCAAAGCGCAGCGACATGTCACGCGATGCGGCCAGCAGCGGGTCACGCTTGCGCTCAGCCGCATCAATCAGCCGCGCATACCAACCTTCCCGCAGGCCATTGGCGCTGAAGATAACGCGGCGCGCACCGCTGGCGCGCAGCAGCCGGCGCAGCACCAGGGCGGCGAAGGGCAGATCAGCCAGGCGCTTGCTGGACGCGCCGGGCATGCGTTCCAGCGTGCGCCGCGTGGCCGCCATCAATACACCGGAAAGATCACGCGCTTCTTCGCGCGTCAGCGCGTAATGATGCACAATGGAAAGCGGATAGCCGGTTTGCGCCATATGCATGCGCGCCATGGCGCGCCAGGCGCCGCCCACAAGATACAAGTCCCGCCCAGATGCGCTATGCGCCCAGGGCATGCGCGCCAGTTCTTCCATGACAATCGCGCGCGCCTTGCCAATATCGCCCTTCGCGCGATCCGCGAGGCGAATGGTGCCAATGGGCAGGCTGCCGGTTTTGCCTTGCTCACCTTGATGGAGTTCCACCAGTTCCAAGGAACCACCGCCAATATCGCCGAGCAGCCCATCCGCGCCCGGAAAGCCCAGCAGCAAGCCATGGGCGGAAAGCCGCGCTTCCTCATCCCCCGTCAGGATATGGATCGGCACGCCGGGCATTCTTTCACCAAGTGCGGCAACAAAGGCCGCGCCATTGGACGAATCACGCACCGCGGCGGTCGCCAGAACTTCGAGCGGATCGGCGCCCATGGCCCGCGCTACCGCATGATAGCGCTGCATGATGGTGAGTGCCTGGTCCACCGCATCCGCATTGAGCTGCCCTGTATCATGCAGCCCGCGGCCGAGCCCCAGCACGGCTTTTTCGTTGAAGATGGCAACAGGATTGCGCCCGCGCCCTTCAAAGACAACTAGGCGTACGGAATTGGAACCTAAATCCACCACGCCGCAGCGTGCGGTCATGCTGGCAAAGCCCGCTTGCGCGCGTAGATCGGCGCCATCCATCAATCCTGCTTCACACGATCCTGCCGCTGGCGGCGCGGCGCACGGGCCAACGCGCTGCCGCGGCCGGAAAGTGATGGGTTGGTCATGAAATACTCATGCGCTGAGACGCCATTTTCGGGTGCCTCAATCCGCGCCCAATGACCATCCGGGCCAAGCTGCCAGCTTTGCAGCGTATCCTTCAGATTGATTACCATGATTTGATCTAGCACTTGCGCATGCACGGTGGCGTTTTCTACCGGCACCATGGTTTCCACGCGCCAATCCATATTCCGCGCCATCCAATCGGCGGAGGAAATATAAATCTTGGCGCGACGCGATGGCAGACGATGCCCATTGCCGAATATGCAAATGCGCGAATGTTCCAAAAAGCGCCCGACAATCGATTTGACGCGAATATTGTCCGAAAGCCCCGGCACGCCCGGGCGCAAGCAGCAAATGCCGCGCACAATGGCATCCACCTTCACGCCGGCCTTTGAAGCCTCATACAGCGCATCAATCAGTGTTTCATCTACCAGCGAATTCATCTTGATCCAAATCGCCGCCGGCTTGCCTTCCTTGGCGAAGGTGATTTCCTGGCGGATCAGCGCGAGCAAAGTTGGTCGCGTGGTGAGTGGCGAGAATGCCAGCTTTTCCATCGTCTCCGGCCGTGCATAACCGGTCATGTAATTGAACAGCTTGGCGGCATCGCGGGTCAGCGCTGGATCGGCGGTGAAATAGGAAAGATCAGTATAGATGCGCGCGGTGACGGGATGGTAATTGCCCGTTCCGAAATGCGCATAGGATCGCAAAGCTTGCCCTTCACGCCGCACCACCAAACTTACCTTGGCGTGGGTTTTCAATTCCACAAATCCATATACCGTCTGCACGCCGGCGGCTTCCAATTCGCGGGCGAGCGCGATGTTGCGTTCTTCATCAAAACGCGCCTTCAACTCAATAATGCCGGTGACGCTTTTGCCGGCTTCGGCGGCTTCAATCAGCGCCTTGACAATCGGGCTGTCGCGCGTGGTGCGATAAAGCGTCTGCTTTATCGCGATCACATTCGGGTCGCGCGCAGCCTGCCTAAGAAATTGCACCACCACATCAAAGGATTCATAGGGGTGATGCACCACAATATCCTTGGCGCGGATGGCAGCAAAGCAATCGCCACCGAAATCCAGGATGCGTTCGGGAAAGCGCGGCGTATAGGGCGTGAACAGCAGATCGGGCCGGTCATCCACGATCAATTGCGTCAGATCGGAAAGCCCAAGCAAGCCATCCACCACGAACACTTCTGACCGCGGCGCATCCAATTCCTCGGCGACGAAATCCAGCATATCGGGGGGCGTATAGGCGGTGACAGAAAGCTGGATGGCGCGCCCGCGCCGGCGGCGCTTCAAAGCGCTTTCATAGGAACGGACAAGGTCTTCGGCTTCTTCTTCGAATTCCACATCCGTGTCGCGGATCAGGCGAAACAGGCCGCTTTCCGCCATGATGAAGCCGGGGAAAAGCCGATCCAGGAACAGCAGGATCACATCTTCCAGCAGCACGAAGCGGATTGCCCCCGCACTGCGGCGCGATGGCAGGCGGATGAAGCGCTCCACCTGCGGCGGCAGTGGCAAAAGCGCCCGCATGGTGCCGCCATCTTCTTCGCGCACCAGCTTGAAAACCATGCAAAGTGCAAGATTGGCGATGAAGGGGAAGGGATGCGCGGGGTCAACGGCAAGGGGGGTCAGCACCGGGAAGACCCGGTCCATGAACCATTCTCCCAGCCATTCCTTATCAGCCTCGGTCAGGTCGGGGCGATCCACCACCATCAGATGCGCTTCGCGCAGCATGGAGCGCAAGTCCCGCCATGATTGCTGCTGACCATCAATCAAAGCGCGTGCGCGTTCGTGAATGGCGGCAAGCTGTTGCGCTGGCGTCAGGCCTTCGGGCGATGGTGTGACCACCCCGGCGCGATCCTGCCCCACCAGACCCGCGACGCGCACGGAATAGAATTCATCAAGGTTGTTTGCCGAAATCGCGACATAGCGTAGCCGTTCCAGCAGCGGGTGGCGCGCATTGCTCGCTTCTTCCAGCACACGCTGATTGAAGGCGAGCCACGAAAGCTCCCGATTGCTGAAACGCGCTGGGCTTTCCGCCAGCGGGAAGGCTTCGATATCGGGGATGATGTCGCTCATGAGATGATTTTATAGCAGAGGGGGCAGGGAAGGCGAGGGTGGGCGCCGCTCAGTCTCGGAAACTTCACAAATGCCCTGTTCTGCCAGCCAGCCATCAAGGGCCAGCCGCGCCAATGGGCGCGTGATGCGCCCCCCCATGCCAAGTGCCGCGTGATCCAGCCGCGCCACGGCTTCAGCAAGGCTTGCCGCATCGCGCGGCAAGCGCGTGAGCAACCAGGCTTGCACATCGGGCTCGACCCGCAATTGCCGATCAGCGAAAAATTTGCCGAGCAAGGCCCGCAGCAGCGCATCCGATGCCGGGCCGATGCCCACCGCCTGTGTGGCGCGCAAACGGCTGGCCAGATCAGGCAGGCGCACTGGCCAGCGCGCTGGCGCCTCACGCCCTATCAGTAGCAGTGCCTCGTCTCGTTCGGCGCAAAGATTGATCAGATGCAAAAGCGCCGCCTCATCTGCCACGCAATCCGCATTATCAATCATATTGCCCTGGGGGGCGGGGGCGGGCAGGCCGCGCAAGCCCATGCCATCCAGCCAGCGCCAACCAAAACGCGTGGCAGCGGCGCGCGCCAGATGCGTCTTGCCCACGCCCGCTTCGCCATATAGCGCCAGCCGGCCGAGTGGCCAGGTATCGGGTTGCGCCAGCCAGCTTCGCGCGGCTTCATTGCTGGCATCCGCAATTACATCGCGCGCGTCAAAGGAAGCCGCGATGGGCAGCGGCAGGGCCAATTGGCGCATCAATGTCCGGTCCGTGGCGGATCAAGATAAAGCGGGCTTTCCAGATAGCGGCGCAGCCAATAGCGCGTCACCACACCAATCGCGGCCGCCATGGGCACCGCCAGCAGCACGCCCAGAAAACCAAAAGCCACCCCACCGGCGAATAGCGCGAAAATCACCCAAACCGCGTGCAACTCCACCCGATTGCCGAGCAGATAGGGATAGATGACGTAGCCTTCGATCCCCTGGCCAATCACGAAAATCGCCACAATCACCAGCACTTCCTGCCAGGATCCGAATTGCCCGATGGCAAGTAGCACGGCGGTCGCGAAACCCGTCATGGAACCGACATAAGGAATGAAGGTCAGGAAGCCCGACATGATCCCGATGGTGATGCCAAGCTCCAGCCCTGCCAAATGCAGCGCGAAGGCATAGAAAATGCCAAGCCCGAGGCAACACAACAATTGCCCGCGCAGCCAGGCGGAAAGCACGCGGTCCGTATCGCGCGCGATTTGCCGGAATACATTGGCACTGCGCCGCGGCAGCCAGCTTTCAATGCGCGTCAGCATGGCGGGCCAATCACGCAGCAGGTAAAAGGCGACAACCGGTGTCACCACCACAAAGGTGAAAACGCTGAATAGCGCAAAGCCGCCGCCAATCAGGCGTGAGGCCGCGCCGCCCAGCCAGGACAGCATGGACGCCGCCTGGTTGATCGCCAATTCTCGCAAGCGCTGATCCAGCATGTCTGGGCCCAGCGCGTCTTCCAGCCTGGTCAACAAATCACGCAAGGCCTGACCAATACCAGCGACATAGGCTGGCAGGCGCTGCACCAGCACGCCAAGCTGCGCCAGGATCAGCGGATAAAGCAGCAGCAGCGCAATCAGCGTAATGGCGGCAAGCAGCGTTATCAGCAAAAAGGCG
Organism: Asaia bogorensis; assembly: GCA_945874515.1. GTDB lineage: Bacteria > Pseudomonadota > Alphaproteobacteria > Acetobacterales > Acetobacteraceae > Neoroseomonas > Neoroseomonas bogorensis_B. The sequence goes on along the minus strand of CAMCHA010000033.1, from coordinate 2,185 downwards.
CCAAGGCCGCGCGGCAGGCCAAGCCGCGCTAAGCGCGTGGCCAAGGGGTCCAGAAAATACGCAATGGTTGCGGCCAGCACGAAGGGCGTCAGAATACCCTGGAATAACCAAAGACAGAAAAGCAGCGCGATACCAAAACCAAGAAACAACCCCCAACGTTGCCCGCGCGTGGCAGTGCGCGGTGCCGAAGGCGACGTGTTGGCAGGCCGTGCGGCCACGGGTGAGCGCTGATCTGTCATGCGCTCCAGCCGGTGGTGCGCCGCGCCGCCTGCACAACATAAGCGGCACCTGAGGCAAAAGTTGTTGCCGCTACAAGCCAGATCAACACCTCTAGCAGCACGGGCGCGCTGAAGCCAAAACCCGCCAGCAGCAGCACAAGGGCGGCCAATAGAATCTGTACCGCCGTATTCGCCTTGGAAATGAAAATCGGTTTGATGCGTGGCGGCAGTCCAACCGCCCAAAGCACCAAGACACCGCCCACAATCAGCAAATCGCGAAACACCACCAAAATCGCCAGCCAATCCGGCAGCACGCCAATCGCCGCCAGCGTCACATAAACCGAAACCAGCAAAGCCTTATCCGCGATGGGATCCAGCACGGCACCAAGTTGGGACCGCGCATTCCAGGCCCGTGCAATCCAGCCATCCAGCGCATCAGAAATTCCCGCGCCGATGAAAACCAGAAAGGCAAGATCAAGCCGGTGCTGCAACATCAGCCAAATTGCCGCTGGCACGGCGCAAAGCCGCGCGAGCGTGATCAGATTGGGCAGGGTGAATAGCCCTGCCTCCGCCAGATGGGGCGGGGTTTGTTGCAAGTGGCGAAGATCAGGACCGTCCGGCAAGGCCAAGCCGCCATTGATCATTCCGCGTGCCAGTGCCTGGTGCAAGCTGCAAACCGTGTTGACCGAAGGTTTCTGGCGCCAAGCCAACCGGCACACGCAACCCAAGGTTCAGATGCGCGCGATCCGTGGTAATCGCCGTGACATCAAGCTTGGCACCCGCAGCAATCAGACGCCGGCGGATTTCCAGCCATTCGTTGAGCGATCCATAACGCGCCACAGCTTCCAAAGACGCCAATACCGGTGTGGGTGGCGTGACATTGCCTTGCGCTTCGGAAGCCGTTCTGGATGGCCGAGTCGCAGCGCGCACTTCGCCACTTTCGGCGAAGCTTTGCACTGCTTCGGCATCGAATTGGATGGTCATCCGGCCAGTATAACGCTGCGGGCCGGTGGTTTCCTGTTCGATCACAATGGACCGCACCATGCGATCAAGTTCCGCATCGGTTGGGCGGCGCGGAGCATTGACCATGCTCTGAATGCGATCCCAGGCGGCGCGGCGCCCGGCAGCGAAGGCACGTTCTTGTGCCACCACGCCATTTTCCGCCGTTGCTTGCGCCGGCACGCCACGCTGGGTCAGCGCTCTCATGTCGCTGATCTGCGCAGCTGCGGGCAGGGAGGCAAGGACAAGCCAGAAGCTTGCGAAAGCCGCCACCACATGTTTCTTTCCCACCATCCGCCAAGCGTGGTTTTTTGTCATCATAGTCTTCCTTTTACTCTTCACGACGCTATTACGACGCTCATTGTATCAAATCGGAGGTCGCCCTGACCAGTTCCAATTCCCAAAGCCTCACCTACCGCGATGCGGGCGTGGATATTGAGGCCGGCGACGCCCTGGTTGAGGCCATCAAACCTCTGGCGCGCTCCACGAACCGGTCTGGCGTGATGGGGGGCCTTGGGGGCTTCGGCGCCCTGTTTGACCCGAAGGCGGCCGGGTTCAAGGACCCGGTGCTGGTTTCGTCCACCGATGGTGTTGGCACCAAGCTGCGCGTGGCGATTGACGCGGGCATTCACGATACGGTTGGCATTGATTTGGTGGCGATGTGCGTGAATGATCTGGTGGTGCAGGGCGCTGAACCCCTGTTTTTCCTGGATTATTTCGCGACTGGGAAGCTTCAGCTTGATCAGGCGCGGGCGGTGATTGCGGGCATTGCGGAAGGCTGCCGGCAAGCGGGCTGCGCCCTGGTGGGGGGCGAAACGGCTGAGATGCCGGGGATGTATGCCGCGGATGATTACGATTTGGCCGGGTTTTCCGTGGGTGCCGCCGAACGCGGCCAGCTTTTGCCGCGCCCCGTTATAGCGGGGGATGTGCTGATCGGGCTTGGGTCTTCGGGCGTTCATTCCAACGGG
>CAMCHA010000032.1 GCA_945874515.1 Asaia bogorensis | reverse complement strand
CCTGACTTCCAGCACCACGGCCAGGCGCCATTCAGGCAAAGCACCAGCCGGGCGCGCCGTATCGGCCAGCGCCGGCATCCATTCCGTGGTACTGGCCGAAATGCGCGTCACCGCGCCACGCCAGCCGCCCCGCCTGCGATCATAATTCAGCAGCCCATCGCGCAAGGAGCGTTCGGCAGCGGCCTGGATGGTGGGGTCCAGGCTGGTGCGCGCCACCAAGCCACCCATGGTGGTTTGCTCCACGCCGAAGCGCTGGATCATTTCGCGCCGCACTTCTTCGGTGAAATGCTGCCCCACCTGCAATTGATCCAGCCGGCGTGTGGGCCGCGCCATCAGCGGTTCCGCGCGGGCCGCGCGGGCTTCATCTGGCGTGATCGCGCGGTCGTCCAGCATGCGTTCAATCACCCAATCGCGCCTTGCCTTGGCCGCTTCTGCACGGCGGATCGGATGGTAATTATTCGGTGCCTTGGGCAGCACTGCCAGATAGGCGGTCTCCGCTAGGTTCAATTCATCCAGGCTTTTGTTGAAATAGACTTGCGCGGCGGCGGCCACACCATAAGCCTGCTGGCCCAGGAAAATCTCGTTCAGATACAATTCAAGGATGCGATCCTTGCTGAGCGCCTTTTCGATGCGTAGCGCCAGAATCGCCTCCCGCGCTTTGCGCGCGAAGGACCGATCCGCACCCACCAGCATATTCTTCGCGACTTGCTGGGTGATGGTGGAAGCACCACTCATGCGCCGCCCGCTGCCATATTGTTCCGCGGCCTGCATCACGGCGCGCAAAATGCCCAAGGGATCAACGCCGGTATGCTCACGGAAGCGCTGATCCTCGGCCGAAATGAAGGCTTGCTGGACGCGCTGCGGAATGGCTTCGATCGGGACAAAGATGCGCCGTTCCTGCGCCAATTCGGCCATCAGCCGGCTATCGGCGGCGTAGATGCGGCTCATTTGCGGGGGTTCATATTCCGCTAGCCAGCTGTAATCCGGCAAATCCTGCGCAAAGTGATGATAGGCACCATAGGCCGCAATGCCGCCAGCCAGCAGCACCGCCGCAACCAAGCTGAAGAACCAGCGAAACACGCTGAAGCGCCGCCTGCTTTTTTGCTTTTTGGGTTTGGGCGGGGGCTCGGCACGCGATGTCTCAGCCCCGGGCGCGGCGCGCTGGGGGTCGAGAGGTTGATCGGCACGCAAATCAGGCGAAGTCATGATGGCGGGGGGATACACGGTTCCGCTGAAAAGCGCGATACGAGGGGCACAATCAGGTTACTAAAAAGCGCTCCTGGACATTGGCTGTTGGGGTTGGGAACAGGTTTTTAGCGGCGGCGGGCCCTTAATTTGCCCCTTATTGGTGGGTTTTTGGCAACACTTGCCGGCTTAGGACAGAATCTCGGCGTTACGCGGTGCCCCGGCGAGATCGGCCAGGGCAGGCTGGATCACCGATTTTCGCAAGGCTAGGCCCCTGGGAAAGCGCCCCCTTTGAGCCTTGCCTATGGACCCTTCCCCTGCGCGTCCTTGGCTTGTTGGCCTCAAGGCGCGCTCAAGGGGTGGTGCGATTCAACCGGATGCGGCCTAAGATGGCCCATCATTCAGGGAGAGATGATCCATGACCCTCACCGTCCAACAAATGCTCGCCGCCGCCGAAGCCGTGGTGCCGCGCATCAGCGCAGATGAAGCGAAGGGCCTGCTCGGCCGCGCCGATGTGGTTTTTCTGGATGTGCGCGAACCGGCCGAAGTCGCGGCTTCCGGCAAGGTGCCGGGCGCGCTGGCAATCCCTCGCGGTCTCGTGGAATTCCGCGCTGATCCTGCTTCCGCGCTGCATGATGCGAATTTCGATCGCGCCAAGACCATTGTTGCCTATTGCGCATCCGGCGGGCGTTCCGCGCTGGTGCTGAAGACGCTGCATGATATGGGCTATGCCAATGTGCGCAATCTGGGCGGCTTCAAGAATTGGGTAGATGGCAACGGCGAGATCGAAAAGGTCTGACCTTCACATGGGGATCGCGCCAATACGCGATCCCCGAGTGGCACAGGCTTTTATTGCGGTTGAATGCCCGCCGCCCGCGCGGCATCGCCCCATTTCTTCATCTCTGATTCCGTCAAGGCGCGCATTTCTTCTGACGTGTTGGAGGTGATCTCAGCGCCCAAAGTCTTGTGGCGTTCCACCACGATTGGCGCTTGCAGCGCGGCACGGATATCGGCGTTCAGCTTGGCCAGAATGGGTGCGGGAAGGCCGGCGGGGCCAATGACCATGCCCCAGGTTGAAGCCTCAAACCCTGGCAGGAAGGCTTCGCCAAGCGTGGGCACATCAGGCAATTGCGGGCTGCGCCGCGCGCCGGTGGTGGCAAGCGCCTTCAAGGTACCGGCCTGAATATGCGGCAGCGCTGCCGGCACTGTGTCAAACATGATGTTCACGCGATTGGCGATCAGATCCGGGTGCGCCTGGGTGCTGCCGCGATAGGGCACGTTTTCCAATTTGATCCCGGTGCGTTCGGCAAACAGCACAGGCGCCAACCGCACAACACCACCCGTGCCGGCAAAGGTTACGCCCGGATTGCGCTTGGCGTATTCAACCAATTCAGCAGGCGTATTGGGTGCAAAGGCTTTCGGCGCACACAACACCAAAGGCGTAACGGTGGTTTGGGTGATGAAGGTAAAGTCGCGCATGGTATCGAAGGGCAGCCGATAGAAGGCTGCGTTCACAGGATGCGCCACGGATACAAGGGCAAGCGTATGCCCATCCGGCGCGCTGCGCGCCACGACTTCCGTGCCGATCACGCCATCCGCCCCGGCGCGGTTTTCCACCGGCACCGGCTGCCCCCAAGCGGCGGCCAGCGGTTCGGCAATCAACCGCGCCGTGATGTCTGACACGCCGCCTGGCGTGTAGGGCACAATCATGCGCACCGCGCGATTGGGAAAGCCTGCCTGCGCATTGGCGCGGGCAGCGAAAAGGATGGCGGGCGCGGCAAGTGCCACGCGGCGGGTAAGCTTCATGGTGTTTCTCCCTTTGAGTATTTTGCAAAGTCTATATAGGCCATATTTTGCGCAACGGCGTCAGCGGCGCGCTTACTCTGGCTGCGGCGTGCCTTACCCTAAACCGATCTCGACAAAGCGCCAACGATCCGCAGTGACATCCAAAGCGCGGCTTTGCAAATTGGCGGACGGCCAATACTACAATGTTAAGGCACGCTTCGCCGTAGCCCCGGCGAAGCCAAGCGCGCACAGATGGAAAATTCAAGCTCGCCTTGCGGCTTAACCGAACATCTCATCCGTGACGCTGTCATACCAACCATCGGCATAAAGCGCTTCAAGCTGGCGATGTTCCTTGCGCCGTTCCGCGGTCAGCGCCGCATTGCGCGGGCTGACGCCGCCTGAGCCCTCAACCTCGGCAAAGCCAGTCGCGCCGGGGCGGAAGACGCCGACAATGGAGATTCCGTAATCAGCCCCAACATGGCTGTAGCAAGTGTTGAAGAAGGTGGCTGATGGCGGCGCGCGGCCCGCGAGCGATGCGGCAATGCAGGCTACCGCATGCTTGCCATGGGATGAAGCCACAAAGCCCGATTTCGGCATGGGTGCCGCGATGGTCGCATCCCCCAGCACATGAATGCCTTCCACCTGTGTGCTCTCCAGGGTGGCGGGCTTGATCGGGCACCAGCCGGATTGATTGGCAAGCCCCGCATCGCGCGCGATCTTCGCTGCCATTTGCGGGGGAATGACATTGACGACATCACCCTTCAGCTTTTCGCCGAATTCCGTTTCCACTTCCATGGCGGCGGCATTCACCCGCGTCACGCGGCCATCATTGGAAGCGCCGCGCCATTCGATAATGCCGGGGTAGAGTTCTTCCCATGCATCCTGAAACAGCGGCTGCTTCGAAAACCCGTTTTTCGCATCAAGTGCAATCAGCTTGCTGCGTGGCTTGGCGCGCTTCAGATAATCGGCAACCATGCTGATCCGCTCATAAGGGCCGGGCGGGCAGCGGAAGGGATTGTCGGGGATCACCATCACAAACCTGCCGCCATCGGGCATGGCTTCAAGCTGACGGCGCAGCAGTGAAATCGGTTGCAGTGATGGTACCCAGCCATGCGGCATGCGTTCGCTGGCGGCTTCATCATAGCCTTCAATCGCACCCCAGCGGAGGTCAATGCCAGGCGACATGATCAGCCGGTCATAAGGCACCTGCGCCCCATCCGCGAGCCGGACTTGCTTCGCCGCGGCATCCACCGCGACCACGCTTTGATGCACCACACGCACCCCGCGCGCGGCGAGTTTTTCATAGCCGAAGGTGATGCTGTTCATGTCCCGCCGCCCAGCGAGAACCAAATTGCCGTAGGGGCAAGTGGTAAAGCTGCGGCTACGTTCAATCAACGTAACGTCCAGTGCTGGGAAATTGTCGCGCGCGAAACGCGCGGCGGAAGCGCCACCAAAGCCACCACCGATGATGACAACGCGCCCAGCACCCGCTTGGGCGCGGGCTAGGCGAGGTGCAGCAAGGGCTGCGGGCAGCGCGGCAGCGGCAAAGAAGGCGCGGCGGGAAAGGGCCATGATCTTATTCCTCCGGCTTATTGTGGGCGCGCATAATGCGCGGCCAGAAGCGCGATTTGTTCAGGCGAATAGCCGCGGCTGATGCGGCCCATTATCGTGCCAGGCCGTTCATTGGCGCTGAAGCTGCGCATCAGCGCGATGAATTCATCGCGGCTGTGATTGGCCTTGATGGAAGGAATGCCTTGCCCACCTTGGCCGCTGACGCCATGGCAACCCTGGCAGCCGCCGATCAATAGCGGCATGTCTGTCGCCTGCGCAAAAACTGGCGGAGCGGACAGAAGAAAAAAGCAAAGCGCGATTTTGAGTTTCATGGACGCCCGTCTCCCAATCAAATTGAAACATCAATTTTCATCGATATTTTCGTGAGCCTATCCAGCAAATATCATTGGGTCAACAACAGAATCTACGCGCAAAGCTGCGGGAATATTCCCATCCGATCAGACGAAAAAGAAGAATGAAATTCCGTTTTCTATGCGGCCGCGTGCAAGGTTTTCCCTCGCCCGCTGCCAGAGTGCGGATCCCGAAACCCGAGCGCATTGTAAATTACATCATCACCAAAGCCATGTTGGACAGCCGCACAGAAAGTCCAGCGCCTTCATTGCGTGCGGCCTGCACGCGTGCCGCGATTTTTTCTTTCTTGACGCCCAAGAACGGAAAGCCGCGCTCCTTCGCAAGCGCCGTCACAAGATCGGCGCATGATGATGGGAAATCTGCGCCAGCGATATGCGGCACGCCTTCAGCGTTTGCGCGCAGCAAGCCTCTCGCGCATCCGCCCCCACGCGTCCAAAAACCGCGCAACCGTCTCCGCCCCCGCATTCCACGGTAGCGAAACACGGATTGCACAGCCGGCATCCGCGCCATACCCCATCGCCGCCAGCACATGGGATTGCCGCACCTTGCCCGATGAGCAGGCCGCGCCGGCGGAAACCGCAACGCCGGCCAGATCAAGCGCAATTACCTGGGTCTCCGCCGCAACACCTGGCAGGATCAAGCTGATGGTATTGGGCAGGCGGGGCGCGCCGCTGCCTGCGATGATCACTTCCGGCGCCACGGTCTTCGCGCCCGCCTCAATCGCATCGCGCAACGCCGCCAGGCCCTCAGGGCAGGGACAGGCAAGGGCCGCGGCGAAGCCGGCAATGGCGGGCAGCGCCTCGGTCCCGCCGCGCCGGCCGGATTCCTGCCCGCCGCCGGTCAAAATTGGTGCGAGGTCCAAACCGGGGCGCAGCAACAGCGCCCCCACGCCCTTCGGCCCGCCAAGCTTATGCGCGGAAAGCGCCATGGAATCGGCGGGACCTAGGGCAAAGGGCAGGCGCCCCGGTATCTGCACCGCGTCCAGATGCAGCAAAGCGCCATGAGCCCGGCAAAGCGCTGCGATGGCTTCAACGGGATGCAGCACACCAGTTTCATTATTGGCCGCCATGACCGCAACGAAGGCGGGGCCGCCCGCCTTCAGCGTGCCTTCCAGCGCTACCAAATCCAGGGTGCCATCAGGAAGCACGGGCAGCATTTCGGCCGCCGGCCCCGCAGCAGCCAGCACGGCGGGGTGCTCGGTCGCCCCCACCAGCACGCGCCGCCCGGCAGCAAGGCCCCGGGTGGCCAAGGCATTCGCCTCCGTCCCGCCCGAGGTGAACACAAGATCCCGCCCGCGCACCCCGAAGCGCGCCGCAATCGCCTCCCGCGCTTCTTCAAGTACACGCCGCGCTGCCCGCCCCTCGGCATGGACTGAGGATGGGTTGCCCGGCAAAGCCATCGCCTCGGCCATGGCGGCGATGGCTTCCGGGCGCATGGGCTCGGTCGCATTCGCGTCCAGGTACAAGCGCTGCATGGCGCCTCAACCGGGGGGCAAGGGGGCGTTGGCGCGACCCAACACGCGCCCAGCCAGCACATCAGCAAGCGTCACGCCGTCCAGGAAAAGCCGGATTTGTCCACCCAATTCCGCCCAAAGATCATGGGTTTCGCAGCGCTGCCCCGCGAGACACCCCGGGTTGCCCTCATCGCACCTGGTAGCCGAAATCGGTTCTTCCACCGCATCTATGATGGCGGCGATGGTGATGCGGTCGGGTGCTGGCAGCAGCCGATAGCCCCCCCCTGGCCCGCGGGCGCTCTCCACCAGTCCCGCACGGCGGAGCCGGCCGAAAAGCTGCTCCAGATAGGCTGCAGATAGGTGCTGGGCGGCGGCAATATCGGCGATGGAGGCGGGTTTGGCCTCCAGCGGGTCCGTCTGAGCAGCCTCCCGCCGCGCCATTTCAGCAAGCGCCATGACGGCATATCGACCGCGGGTTGAGAGCCTCATTTGTCAGTCCAGCCTGACACCCGCGATGGGCGGCAAAAAAAACGCGACTCCCGGCATGAAAACATTAGGAATTTCCAGTCATGACCATTATATTACACTCTCCTTGAAGGGACGGGAAACCCCTCTGAGGCATCGAGGTGGCGGCTTTGGCTGCGCTTCGGCGATAGGATACCGCGGCGCTCCCGTGGCAATGATAGCTAGGTTTGCCGATCTTGGCGGTCAAGATTTCCGCGTTCGGTAAGTGAGTGATGAAGGCGTATCCTGGTCGTGGGTTTTGGTTTCCCTCAAATGCGGCGCCGATGCCGATGGGTTTTGCATTGCTCATTCCCCCAATGAGCGATGGGTTGCGAACCCCGCATTGGCCAGAATGGAATGGATAGAAGAAGACCATGCCAGAAGTGATGTTTGCCGGGCCTGATGGCCGGCTTGAAGGACGCTATCACCATTCCAAGCGCCCGAATGCCCCCACGGCGCTGTTGTTGCATCCGCACCCTTTGCATGGCGGCACCATGAACAACCGCGTCATTCATGCGCTGTATCAGCGTATGCAAGCGCTTGGCTTTTCGGTGCTGCGCTTCAATATGCGTGGCGTCGGGCGTAGCCAGGGTCGTTATGATGGCGGCATTGGCGAAATTTCGGATGGCTGCGCGGGGCTAGATTTCCTGCAGACCGTGAATCCCAACGCGTCTTCGCAATGGGTGCTGGGCTATTCCTTCGGCGCTTATGTCGGCATGCAAGTGCTGATGCGCCGGCCAGAAATGGGCGGCTTTGTTTCCATCAGCGCGCCCGCTTCGCATTACGATTTCGGCTTTCTGGCCCCTTGCCCCTGCGGCGGGCTGATCCTGCATGGCGCCGATGATGAATTGGTGCCGGAAGCTTCCGTGAAGAAGCTGGTGGAAAAGCTGAATACGCAAAAGGGTGTCAGCATTGACTATCGCATCATGGCCGGCGCCGGCCATGTCTTCACGCCGGAACAGACCGAAAAGGTTGTGGATGCGGCGGAAGATCACGTGATGGGCATTCTGAACCGCAATCGCATGGCGCTAGCGGCTGATTAAGCGTTACGCCTTTTTGGTAAAGGGCCGCCTGGGCATCGCTCGGCGGCCTTTTTCATGCGCGCCGCCTGTGCTTTCATCTGTTCAATAATTGGGAGGTCAACATGACATTATCTCGTCGCGCGCTGATGGCCAGCGCCCTTGCCACCCCTGCCATTGCGCAAGCGCAGGGCGGTTGGCGGCCGGATCGGCAAATCACCATGATCGTGGCCTTTGCGGCCGGTGGCGGTACGGATGTCGCGGCGCGCACCATTGCGCGCTTCATGGAACAGGATCTGGGCCAGCCTGTAGTCGTGCTGAACCGTCCCGGCGCGGGTGGGGAAATTGGCTTTTCTGAATTGGCGCGCGCCAGGCCCGATGGCTATACGATTGGCTTCATCAATACGCCCAATATCGTGACCATCCCCATTGAACGCCGCGCGCGTTATTCGCTGGATGATTTTTCCTTGATCGGGAATATCGTTGATGATCCGGGTGGTATGTGGGTGCTGCCCGATAGCCCTTATAAGTCACTGGCCGATCTGCTGGCGGCGGCGCGGGCCAATCCTGGAACAATTGGGTATGGCACCACAGGCATTGGTTCCGATGATCATCTTGCGATGCTGGCGTTGGAACGCGCCACTGGTACCAAGTTCCTGCATATCCCCTTCGCCGGCTCATCGCAGGTCAAGCAGAATGTGCTGTCGCGCACCATTCCGCTCGCCGTGATGAATGTGGCGGAAGGGTTGAATGATATGAACCAGGGTACGTTGCGCCCCATCGCGCAATTGGGGGAGACGCGATGGGACCGCGCGCCCACCATCCCAACCCTGCGCGAATTGGGCTTTGACGTGGTGGAAGGTTCCATGCGCGGCATGGCCGCCCCTGGCGGCATGCCAACGGAAATCATCACGCGGCTTGCGGAATCTGTGAAAAAGACTGTGGAGAATCCTGAATTCCAGAAGCTTGCGGATCAGCAATTCCTGCCGCTGCGCTTCCTGGCGCCCGATGCCTATCGGGCGGAGCTGATCGGGCTGCGCACACGCTATCAGGCGCTGTGGAACCAGCATCCTTGGCGGGAGTGATGCTGTCGCGTAATCCGTAAGCGCGGATCACGCGCGCCTCTCACGGCATCCATTTGTCACAAAATGCCGCGATATCTTCATTCTGGAAATCCGCAAGCCGCGCCATGATCACCTCAAAGGGCCAGTCCCACCAGGCGATGGCTTGCAGCCGTGCAGCAATACCCCGCGGGAAGCGTTCCTTGATCATGCGCGCCGGCACGCCGCCAACAATGGTGTAGGGCGCGACATTACGCGCCACCACGGCGCCCGCGGCAAGCACGGCGCCATCACCCACCGTCACCCCGGCCAGTACCGTCACGCCATGGCCGATCCAGACATCATTGCCGATCTTTACCCGCGCGGCACGGCGTTCGGCGAAAAACACGGCGTCGCGCTGCTTTGTCGCATCGTAATATTCCGGCACATAAGTGAAACGATGCTGCGTCGGGCGCCCCATGGGATGATTGGGCGGGCCGATCCGGACACAGGCTGCAATGGCGCAGAATTTACCGATTTCCGCATCCGCCACCTGACAATCATGGCCAAGATAGGATGCATCGCCAAGCGACGCATATGCCACAGAGGATCGTTCCAAAATCTCACAGCGCGCGCCGATTTCGGCCTGACGTAGTTTCACGCTGGGATGAATGAAGGTTTCGGCGATTTTCGGCGTGGGCAAGTTCATGACGGTGCTCCCTTGCAAGACGCGCGGCAAAACGCCCAAAAGCCTGCTGCGGGTCAATCGGATGAGGCAGCCACCCATCCAGCCGGCGGGCGCTTTCTTGATCTTGCTCAATATGCGCGCCCCGGCCACTGGCATGATGCTTGGGCCGAGCTTCAGTTCGGTGCAACAACACGGGCCGCGCAGCACAAGCGGATGCGGCTTTGGGGGTTCTATGGCTGAAATTGACCATCTTGTGATTGGTGCCGCCACGCTGGAAGCGGGCGCGGCTTATCTGGAACACCATTTGGGCGTGCGCCCGGTTCCAGGCGGCGCGCATCCTGGCTTTGGCACGCATAATATGCTGCTCGGGCTGGGGCCCGACCAATACATCGAAATCATCGCCCAAGATCCCGCCCAAGGCCCCCCTGCCCATCCCCGCCCCTTTGATCTGGATGACCCCGCGTTGAAGCTGGCGCTGGAAGCAGAACCACAGCTTATCGCCTATGTCGTCGCGACGCCCGCCATTGAAGCGGTGGTGGCCCGGCTTGGTGCTTCCCATGCCGGTGAATTACGTGCCATGCGCCGCGGCGCGCTTTCATGGCGCATGGCCTTCCCGCCGCAGCGCCAGGATATGGGCAATCTGATCCCGCCACTGATCCAGTGGGATGGCGCAAGGGCAGCGGTGCAAATTCCCGATTCCGGTTGGCGTCTGGCAAGCTTGGAAGCCCAGCACCCGGATATGGATGCGCTGCGTGAGGCCATCGCCGCCCGGGGCTTGGCGGAAGCGATCAAGCTCCGCCAAAGCCCCAGCGGCCGCCTGATTGCCCATTTGCGCCATCAGGATGGCCGGGAATCGGTGCTTGCCAGCGCCTGAATTGAGCGGGTAGAAACGCTTGAAAGCTCTATCTTGCCGCGCAAAATGAGGACATGTTTCCCGTATGGGAAGAACTTATTGCCCCATCCGCCACCGCCTTACCGGCGTCCCATCGCCATTTCCATTTATTTCAATGGAAATGGCGCGTCTGGCTTTGCCTGACGTCTTGCTCCGTAGGACCACCCCGGCATGACA
>CAMCHA010000031.1 GCA_945874515.1 Asaia bogorensis | reverse complement strand
CAGGCAGTTCTTGGCCGGCCTGATCCCGCCCATATCGAAGCCTTGGCGGCGCGGCTTGAGATTGCGTCTTTGCTAGAGAGAATGCCCGCGACCCTATCCGTTGGGCAAAGGCAACGTGTGGCAATTGCCCGCGCCTTGGCGCATCGCCCGGAAATCCTGCTGGCGGATGAACCCACCGCCAGCGTTCACCCAGCCTTGGCTGACACAGTGTTGGCGCTGCTGATTGAACAGGCGCGCGAACAGGATACGGCGCTAATCCTGGCAACGCATGACCCGGACCGCGCCGCGCGCCATGGCTTCGCTATTTTGCCGATCCGCACGGAAGCAGGGAATGCGGGCACTGGTCGTTCCTGGCTCAATCGGGCGCGGACGCCGGCATGAGTGAGAAAACCTCTCATGGCGGATTGCTTGCCGGGCTTTCGCTGCGTGATCTTTTGCATGAACGCACGCTCGCCCTTTGTTCGCTGATTGGTCTGGCGGCGGTGCTGGCGCCACTTATTGTGCTGTTTGGTCTTAAACAGGGTGTGATTGATGGGCTGCGTGCGGATCTGATTGATAATCCGCGCAGTCGCATGGTGGTGAATGCCGCCAACCGCAATTTCAATGCGGAATTTCTGACGCGCCTGGCCGCGCGGCCCGATATCGCCTTTGTCATTCCGCGCACGCGCAGCCTGAATACCGAAGCGCGCTTCGAAAATCCGGCGCGCCCTGGCACTGTGCTGCGCGCAGAATTGCTGGCCACGGCCGCGGGTGATCCCCTGCTGCATGGCCTGCCCAACATTGCGCCGAACCAAATCATCCCAAGCGCTTCCTTCGCTGCGCGGTTGGATTTGCAGCCAGGCATGAATGTGACGCTGCGCGCCCTTCGCGGTGATGCCAGCGCGCGAGAGGTGCTGAATTTTCCCGTTACCGTCGTTGCCATCGCGCCACCGAGCGCTTTTGGCCGCGATGGCGTTTTCGTTGACCTCAAGACTCTGCTGCTGGTGGATCGCTTCACTGATGGCGCGCTGCCTGCCACCGCAACGCCCGCCGATATCTCGGATGATCCCACGCGCATCTTTGCCGGTTTTCGCGCCCATGCGCGGCGCTTGGAAGATGTAACGCGCATTGACCATGATCTGCGGCGCGATGGGGTGGAGGTTGAAACGCTTGCGGAACAGGTGGAAGGCTTGCTCAGCCTTGATCGTAGCCTCACACTGCTTTTTGCCTTGCTCGCGGGGCTGGGCGGAGTTGGGTTTCTCGTCTCGCTTGGGGTTGGGCTTTATGCGAATGTGGAACGCAAACAACGCGATTTGTCGCTGTTACGCCTGATAGGACTGTCGCGGCGCGATCTGGTGGTGTTTCCGCTGATCCAGGCGCTGATCATCGCGGGCGCGGGGGCGGCGCTCGCAAGCCTGCTGGCCTTGGCGGTAGCGGGTTTGGTCAATCGCCTGCCGCTTGCGGGTGCCAATGCCGCTGGCGCACGGGCCATTTGCGTCATTGAAGCACAGCATCTTTTGCTCGCATTTTTGGTGAGCCTTTTGGGCGCGGCATTATCCGCGGCTTTTGCCGGGTATCGCGCCGCCCGGATTGAACCTGCAGAGGGGCTTCGCGATGCGTAGGCTGTTTCTTGCTGCCATGATCCTGTTCGCGCCAGCGGTAAACGCGCAAGAAAGATGGTCAGCGGAATTCTGGAATCCGAAACCGCTTGCCGATGATCTGATCCTGCCAATGCCCTGCGGTGGCGCCATGGTGTTTCGCCCAGTGCCAACACCTTTGGGTCAAGGGCTGTTGGCAGATCGGCCCGCCATGCTCGGCCAGGCGGATGCGGAAACCAATTACAGCGAATTTCTCCGCCAAAGCTTCATCGCAGGGCCATTTCGCGGCGCCGATGCCGCCGCACCGCCCCGCTACTATATCGGCAAATATGAGGTGACGCGCGATCAATATTCGGCCGCGACCGCTGAAGCCTGCCCAACACCAGCCGCCGCCGGGCGCCTGCCCCAAGCCGATATCGCCTGGCATGAGGCGATTGCCTTCACCATGCGCTATTCCGCCTGGCTCGCGCGCAATGCGCGTGACGCCTTGCCTATGCGTGATGATGCGCGCGCCTTTGTGCGCCTGCCAACTGAGGAGGAATGGGAATTCGCCGCGCGCGGTGGTGCTGCAGTTTCGGAAGCAGATTTCAGCGCGCGTTTTTTTCCAATGCCTGAGGGCATGCAGCGCCATGTCTGGTTTCAGGGCACGCGATCCTCGGGCGGGCGCGTGCGTCCTATCGGGATGTTGGAACCCAATCCGCTTGGGATTTTCGATATTCTCGGCAATGTCGCAGAATGGGTGCTGGAACCCTATCGGCTCAATCGCGTGGGCCGCCCGCATGGGCAGGCCGGCGGGATGGTGGCGCGCGGCGGCGATTTCCTGACGCCGGAGGATCAGATCCGTTCAAGCCTGCGCGTTGAATTGCCGCCGCTTGATCGCAATGGCGAAGCGCTCCGGCTACGCAGCCTTGGCTTTCGCCCGGTGCTCGCCCTTGTTGCCACCAGCAGCGACCAGCGCCCAGCCCAATTGCGCGCTGCGTTTGAGGCTGAGGCGCAGTCCCGCGGCAGCGCCAGCGAAGACCCTGCACGGCTTCTGGAAGTGCTGAAGAATGACACGCCGGACCCGGCGCTACGCCAAGGGATTGATCGCGTGGGCGCGGCGCTCCGCACTGCCCAGCGAGAGCGCAATGATCAGGAAATGCAGGCTATCCAAAGCCAAATCGCCGCCGCCGCGCAGATAGGCCGGCAAATCCTGTTAGCGGAAGGTTTTGGCGAATTGCTCGGCGCCTTTGCGCGTGTGCAGGCGGAAACCGTGCAGGCGCAACGCACCTTGGCGGAAGATCAGGGCCGCATTGCAGCCGCAACGCAGGCCGAAGTGCAAGCAGCGCTTCGGCGGCAACAGGAAAGAACGCAGCAAATCACCACCACCATGGCGCGCATCGAAGCCGCGCTGCGCAGCCAGGCAGAAGGCCAACCCGCCCGCGCCCAGGAATTGGCCGCGAGCTATCTGCGCACCGTGCTTGCGGTGGGCCGCGGCGCGGACAGGCTGCGCATAGCGGATGCGGCCAATGTGGTGCAGCAGGAATTGCAGGCGCAGAATATGCAGTATTTGCCAGAACTCGCGCGCGTCGCGGCGCGTCATATGGTGGCAGTGAGCAATGGCAATCCGCCAAGCCGGGAACAGGCGATGGCTGATCTTACGGCGGTGTTGCGGCCTGCGGCGCCTGCCCAGCCCGCGCGGCGGTAGCTTTTGGCGCCACGCCAAATCAGGCGCTGGCCGATTACTCAGTAAGGCGG
This sequence comes from Asaia bogorensis, assembly GCA_945874515.1. GTDB lineage: Bacteria > Pseudomonadota > Alphaproteobacteria > Acetobacterales > Acetobacteraceae > Neoroseomonas > Neoroseomonas bogorensis_B. The sequence continues at coordinate 7,375 of CAMCHA010000031.1, read as the reverse complement.
GTCATCATCGCCTTTGCACCGCAGGGATTTTCTGCGCATCGGCCAGCTCCTGCCACGCGGCATGACTAGCCGATCAGGTGGCGCTTCCTGATCGCCAAGGGCGTGATGGGCAAGGCGCTCCGTGCTGCTTTCATACCATCGCGCAGCGATCTGCGCTAAGAACGTGCCATGCAAGAAACGCCGCGCGCCACCGAACATCCCGGCTCGGACCAAACCAATGCCGTATCGGGTTCCCTGCTGCGCGCCCGCGCCGTGATTCTGGGCGAAAGGCTGGACCATCGTGGCCTTGGTCCAGGCGGTTCCGCCCTGGCGGACCCGGTGCCCATAGCTGTCCTACCCCCCATCCGCGCATTCGCTTTTCGCTGGGGCGCGGTGGTGATCTTCGGCGCCAATTCGGCCGAGGAAGCCGCGCTACTTGAAGGCCTTGGCCCGCGTGTCACCAACCCCACACATAACCCCGCCGAGGAAACGGCCTTGATTTATGTCGGTGCGGCGCGTGATGGCGTGGATGCCGAAGGTGTCATCCAACTATCCGATTCCGCGACAGAACGCCTAGCCGTGGTGGCGGATGCCTTGGCGAAAAGCGCGGCTCTTGCCCAGCAGGAAGCCCGCATCGCTGAAGCGCTGGACCGCATGGAACCTGCCGTAGCCGGCCTGCGTGTCGCTGGGCGGTTGCGCGTTTCCTCCCGTGCTTTGCATCGGCAGATCGGCCATGCGCTTTCCGCACGCAGCCGCAACCTTGCTCGGGTGGAAGCGGCTGATAAGCCCGAAGTGCTTTGGGACCACCCCGCTTTGGAACGGCTCCATGCCCGGTTGGAGGATGAATACGAACTCCGCGAAAGGGGCGGCACGCTGGAACGCAAGCTTGCCCTGATAGATGACACCGTCCAGACGCTGCTTTCCCTGATCCAGGCAAGGCGCGCCTTCGGGTTGGAAGCGGCGGTGGTGGCGCTGGTGGGGATTGAGGTAGCCTTCACGCTTTATGAGCACGTCATCCGCCCGCTTTGGCACTGAAATTTCTACCGCGGGCTGGTCTACCGTGCGATTCCGCGCGATAACTGACCCAATAAATGTCAGTCCGAGGAAATTTCTATGACGGCGAATTCGCCCGAATGGGCCCAGGCGCCCACCGCGCCCCAGAATCTGAGCCAGAAGCGCCCACCGCCGCCGCCGGCTTCCGTGCGCCGCTACCTGAGCCTGCCGGATTTTGAAGCGGCTGCAGCGCGCTACTTGCCGCGCAGCATTGGTGGCTTTGTCTCCGGCGCGGTGGAAAACGATGCGTCGCTGCGCGATAATCGCGAAGCCTTCGCCGAATGGGGCTTTGTGCCGCGCGTGCTGCGCGACACACGCGGGCGTAACCTGAAGACCACGCTCTTCGGCCAGGAATATGATGCGCCCTTCGGCCTGCCGCCCATGGGCGCTTCCGCGCTGGTGGCCTATCGCGGTGACCTGGTGCTGACGCAAGCGGCGCGCGCGCGAAATGTGCCGATGATCATGAGCGCTTCTTCGCTGATTCCACTGGAAGATGTGGCCAAGGCAAATCCGGATGCCTGGTATCAGGCCTATCTGCCCGGTGAGGCCGAGCGGATCGAACCGCTGGTGGACCGCGTGGCGGCGGCCGGCTTCAAGACCTTTGTGCTGACGGTGGATGTGCAGGTTTCATCCAACCGTGAAAACAATGTGCGCAATGGCTATTCCATTCCACTCAAGCCCACGCCGCAATTGCTGTGGGATGGCATTACCCATCCGGGCTGGGTGCTGAATACTTTCTTCAAGACCATGCTGACGAACGGTATGCCGCATTTTGAAAATATGGATGCCGGCCGTGGGCCGCCCATTGTCTCCAGCACCTTGATGCGCGCCTTTGGCGCGCGCGATGGTCTGGCATGGGAGCATCTGGAACTGATCCGCCGGCGCTGGAAGGGCAAGCTTGTGGTGAAGGGCATCGTGTCCCCGGAAGATGCGCGCATGTGCCGCGAAGCGGGGGCGGATGGCATCATGGTGTCCAATCATGGCGGGCGGCAATTGGATGGCACGATTTCCGGCTTGCGTAGCCTTGCTGAAATCGCCCGCGATGCCGGCGGCATGACGGTGATGTATGATGGCGGCATCCGCCGTGGCAGTGATGTACTGAAGGCGCTGGCGCTTGGCGCTTCGTTTGTCTTCGTTGGCCGCCCGATGCTGTCAGCCGCGGCGGTGGCGGGCGAAGATGGTGTGAAGCACGCGATTGGCCTGCTGTCTGAAGAAATCGATCGCAACATGGCCATGATGGGCATTCTGAACCCATCGGAAATGTCCATGGAGTATATGCGCCCGATGCGCTGAGTAGCGGGGATTGATGGCGTGATCCGGTTTGTGGGTCATGCCACATCACCCGTCAGGACTTGCCCTGAATCGCTTCGCATGGGTTGATGCGGCGAGAGCATTTTCAAGCCAAGTGGAATCACTTGGCGGCTCGGAAAATGCGATCAAACAAAGGCCTGGATCGTTTCCCGAGAACCAAGGTGAAGGGGAAATGCTCGAAAGCGAGGGAGAAGGTCATGGCGGCATATGACTACATCATCATCGGCGCCGGTTCGGCGGGCGCGGTGGTCGCCAATCGCCTTTCCGCCGATCCGCGCAACAAGGTGCTGCTGCTGGAAGCTGGGCCTGCTGGCTATCGATGGACGCGCATTCCCGTGGGCTATGCGCGCATGATCAATAACCCTGAGGTGAATTGGCTCTACACCTCAGAACCGGAAGCCACCACCAATGGCCGGCGCCTGCCCGTGCCGCGCGGGCGCATTCTGGGTGGGTCGAGCGCCATCAATGGCCTCGCTTTCGTGCGCGGTCAGGCGCAGGATTTTGATACCTGGGCGCAAATGGGCAATCGTGGCTGGAGCTACGCCGATGTGCTGCCCTTCTTCAAGCGGATTGAAACTTATCAAGGCGATGGTGACGCCACCTATCGTGGTGCAGACGGACCACTGCGCGTCACCAATCCCGAACCGCGCGACGCGATTTTCCAGGCGCTGATTACGGCTGCCGGTGAGGTCGGCATTCGCCATAACCCGGATTACAACGGTGCGCATCAGGATGGCATTGCCATGAGCCAGGCAAGCATTTCGGGCGGTCGTCGCATTAGCACTGCCGCCTGCTACCTGGATCCCATTCGCGGCCGCGCCAATCTGCATATCGAAACCGGAGCACTCGCGGAAAAGCTGATCTTCCAAGGCAAGCGTTGCATTGGCGTGCGCTACAGCAAGGGCGATCAAGCGCTTGAGGCGCAGGCAGGACGAGAAGTTATCATCAGCGGTGGTTCGATCAATTCGCCGCAATTGCTGGAATTATCGGGCATTGGTCAGACAGATCGCTTGCAGGGGCTTGGCATTGAAACGCTGCATGCGCTGCCCGGTGTTGGCGAAAATTTGCGCGATCACTACGCGCCGCGGACGCGCTGGGCGGTGGGTGCGAAGGGCTATACGCTGAATGATCGTGGGCGAGGGCTTGGCCTGGTGGAGCAGGCGCTGCGCTATGCCCTGACCGGCAAGGGCATGTTGGGCGCGGTGGCGGCCCCCATTCGTGCTTTTGTATTCTCCCGCGAAGGGCTGGAAGCGCCTGATCTTTTGCTGGGGTGGGTGCCGGCCTTTACTGAATCTGGGCCGAATGGTCCGCGCCTTTCCGCGCAATCGGGCATGACCTGCTACGCCCATGTCATGCGCCCGGAAAGCAAAGGGCAGATCCATATTACTTCGGCCGATCCTAAGGCGCCGCCGGCGATTAATTTCAATTTCCTCTCAGCGCCTGTGGATGCGGCACTCACAGTGCGCGCGATTGAGATTGCGCGTTCCATCATGTATGCGCCGGCCATGGCGCCCTTGCGCCTAACGGAGGTTGCGCCCGGCACAGCGCGGCAAAGTGATGCTGAGATCATCGAATGGGTGAAGCAAGTGGCCGAAACCACCTATCACCCGGTTGGCACCTGCAAGATGGGCAGCGATCCGATGGCGGTTGTGGATGCAGAACTTCGCGTGCATGGCATAGCCGGGCTGCGTGTGGCGGATGCTTCCATCATGCCGGCGCTCACTTCCGGCAATACCAATGTCCCCAGCATCATGATTGGCGAAAAAGCCGCGGATATGGTGCTGCGCGATGCAAAGGCGCTGGCTGCATGAATCTGGATGAAGCCATTGCGGCGCAAAAACCGTTGGTGCAAAGCCTGCTGGATGGTGTGGCGGCGATTGGCGCCGACCCGCCCGGCATTACGCGTGACGCTTATGGGTACCGCGAAAATGAAGCGCATCACCTGATCCGCCAAGCCGGTGAGGCGCTTGGCATGCAGGCCAGCATTGACGCCGGCGCCAATCTTTCCCTTCGCTGGGCAGCCGAAAACCGGGAAGCGCCGCCGATTATCATCGGGTCCCATCTGGATAGTATTGTGCAGGGTGGCAATTTCGATGGCGCGGCGGGCGTGATTGCGGGCATTGGCGCCGTTGCGGCGCTGCGCGCGGCAGGCATCACACCGCACCGAGACATTGAAGTGCTGGCGCTAAGATGTGAGGAAGCGGTGTGGTTCGGCCTTGGCCTGATTGGTAGCCGCTGCATGCTGGCGCGCTTGCCGCAGGGTGCTTTGCAATTGCGCCATGCGCGCACAGGCAAGACGCTGGCCGAAAGCATCGCGGCGGCTGGCGGTGATCCGGCGCGGCTCAGCAATGGCAAGCCCTTGCGAGACCCCGCCGCCATTGGCGCCTATCTGGAAGTACATATCGAACAGGCGCCGCAGCTTATCGAAGCGGGCGTACCGATTGCCATCTGCCTCGCCAATCCGGGCAATCTTCGCCATCCCTTCATTCGCATCACGGGTGAGGATGCGCATACCGGCCTGCCACATCGTTTCCGCCGAGATGCCGCTTTGGCCGGGGCGGATTTGTCGCTTTGCCTGGAACAGCTTTGGCTTGCGGAAGAAGCCGCGGGCCGCCCCATGGCGGTGACGATCGGGCGGTTTCATACGCCTGTAGATCGGCATTCGCTGACCGCCGTTTCCGGTGATTTTGAGTTGAGCCTTGATCTGCGCGCCTATGACGCCGCGCATCTTGTGGCGCTTGAGGCCAAGCTACAGGCGATTGTGGCGGAGGTTGCTGCACGCCGGCGTGTGACGATTACGCTTGGTGAGCGCAGTAGTGCTGCGCCCGGGCTGATGGACCCTTCGCTGATGGATGGACTGGCCAAAGCCGCGTCTGCCTGCGGCATCACCGCTGCACGACTGCATAGTCCCGGCACGCATGATGCGAATAATTTTGCCGCAGTGGGCGTGAAGACCGGGATGCTGCTGGTACGTAACCAAAACGGCAGCCACAACCCGCATGAGGCGATGGAAACTGATGATTTGATGGCAGCGATTGCGGTAATGGCGAGGCTTCTTGCTGGGCGCTGGTGACTTGCCTCTCGGCTTACGGCAGACCAATCGCTAGCGGCGCTTAGTGAGGCTCGTTGCGGGACAGAAAAAGGCTGAGGTGGCCAACTTCAAGTATCCGCTCAATGGTGATGGGCTTCGCACGACCATCAACATCAATGAACCGCAATGGGAAACGGGCAGCAAGAGCCTCAAGCGTATCTCGGGGATCGGGGCAGCGATCGGCCACGAATTCCAGAATAATCCGAAGTGCAGGACTGCGATCCATTAAGCCCTGCATACCCTGAAGCGCCCCCTGTTGGAGCGCCATGGCAGACACAAGCACGAGATCGGCCGAATCAGGTTCAAGCCCATCCAGCGTCATGGCCGGGGCGATACAGCTGGTAGTGCTGCCGCGCCGAAACTGCGCCGCTTGGTTCGTATATGTCGAGGCGCCAGCCAAAAGCACCGGTAATTCCTTAGCTGCCGCGGCCTTGCTTGACGCGACAATACGATGCGTGACGACAATGCTGTCGCGGCCATTCAGCGCAAGATTGCGCCGCAGCAATTGGAAAAGCCAAGGATTATATTCAAGCGCGACCACACGCCCTTCCGCACCCACCAATTCGCTCAGCAGCAGGGCGTAATAGCCATAACCCGCTTCAAGATCATAAGCAGTTTCGCCTTGATCAAGATTCCTGCACAGAAACGCGGTGACCCAATATTGCCAGAAGCCTTCCAACATCAAATGAGGGGCCAAAGTGGTATCCGCTGCGTCCACGTACATCTTGTAACGCCCAAGCACCCGGCAAAGTACGGTTCCATCAGGCAAAGGGATGGTATGTATTCGATCCCTCACCGCCGCTTCAAAATCGCTGCGTTGAGTACTTTCCAATAATGCGTTCACCGAAGCGACATCGCGCCGGCCAAACGCTGAATTCAGTTGTGTGACGGAAACTTGCAATCGCGCAACTTCAGACCGCAGATGAAAAAGGCCTTGAGACCCGCCCTCTGACGTTCCCGCAATCTTGTTGGCGAGCCTCCGAAAAAAACCAATCGGTCGAGGCGGCGAGGGAGGGTGCACGAGCGCGAACTATCCGTTGCTAGAGAGTTGAGTATATCCTAGTATCCGCCGACCGAGCTTTTAAGCAAGTCAAGAACCTTGTCCAGAACCCAAAAAAGGAGCGCGGTGATGATTGCATTTCGGCGTCGTTCGTTAATCGCGTCCACAACCCTGCTGGCCGCTGCCGCCTTTGTGCGGACTACATCGGCCCAAACCGCGCCGGCACCGCAGGCCCAGGCGCCGGGCTTTTATCGCTTCAAGGTGGGCTCCTTCACCGTCACCACTGTCCATGATGGTTTTTTTGCGCGCCCCTTGGAAGGCTTTGTTCGCAACGCGCCCTTGTCTGACGTACAGGCGGTATTGCGCGATGCCTTTCTACCTCAGGACCGATTGGTCATTCCCTTTACTGTCACCTTCCTCGATACCGGCCGCGATTTGGTGGTTTTCGATAGCGGTAATGGCATCACAGCCCCGGGTGCGACCAATGGCCGCATGATCGCCAACATGCGGGCCGCCGGCATTGATCCTGCCAGGGTAACCCGCGTGGTCATGAGCCATTTCCACGGCGATCACGTGAATGGCCTGCTGAATGCCGAAGGCGCCGCCGCTTTTCCCAATGCGGAAGTGATTGTGCCCGAAGCTGAGATCGCCTGGTGGGGCGACGCCACGAATGAAACCCGCAGTCCCGAGGGCCAACGCGCCGCCTTTGCAAATAGCGTGCGACGCTTGGCGCCTTATGCCGCGCGCTTGCGCCGCATTGGCCCCGATGCGGAGGTCGTTCCCGGCGTACGTTCCGTCGCGGCTTATGGCCACACACCGGGCCATACCTGCTACCACATCGCCGATGGGGCGGAGCAGATGATGTTCGTGGCAGATACCTCGAACCGGCCAGAACTTCTGGCGCGTCGCCCTGATTTCCACATTGTATTCGATTTTGATGC